>CAYMXC010000073.1:0-10009 GCA_964394135.1 uncultured Phycisphaerae bacterium | reverse complement strand
TTTGGATTTTTCCTTGTCGGGGGAATCGTCATCTTCTTCCGCATTTTCCTCCGGCGGTGGGGGCGGGGGCGGCAGCATCCAATATTGGATGCCCGCGCCGACTAGCCACATGGCAAGCAAACCTGCAACGACCAACCAAGATTGTTCCCTTAGCCAATCCAGTTGATGAATGTCCCGCAAAGTCAGGAGAATGCTTACGCCTCCAGTCATGAGCAAGACACCTAGCATGGCAGTATAGGCAATATTTACGAGCAATGGGCAAATTACGACTAAAACGCTTCCAAAGATCAGGCCTACTCCCGCCAGCAGGAGCAGATGCAATTTCAGATGGGGGACAATGGCCGACAGGCGGTCCATCACTATTTGGGCTTCAGAGGGAAAAGTATCTTGCCAGGTTCGCCAGTCCGGATATTGGGCGGGGAAGAGCTTTGGCAGGTGTTCCAGCAGTTCCTGATGGGCTTTGCCGACCGGGAGAGTTTGTTTTTCGCCTTGAGGAGGTGTCTGTCGTATCATTTGCTGGCGATCTTTAGGCCCGATGGGCAGTTCGATACCTTGTTTGGACAGGTTTTGTCCAGATTCCTGTTCTGCGGCCTTCAGGTAGGGGACGGCAATATACAGGGAGTAAAGCAATATTATTATGAAATATATCAATATCGAAGCAAACAGAGCGAGCCAGAGTTTAAAGAACCAATAACCGACGCCGGCTCCGATCAGCCCACCGATGAGCATACCGAAGAGCGGATCGACGGCAAATGCGGTTGCCAATTGCCAGCCAGCCAGAATGCCCAGACCCAGGAAAACGACGGTGAGGAGCAGTTGATGCAGCTGGTTTCCGAAGAGCCAGAAGGTGACTCCCACAGCGATCATGGAGACGACGACACCATAGATCACCCCCGGCTGTTGGAATACTAACAGATCCGACAGTCTGGCGATCGTCGCTTGTGTCGTCGTTGTGAGCATGAGCTACCTGGCGAACAAAAATTTCTTTTTTCTCTTATCGGCAGACGTGGGGAAAATTCTTTGTTCCGTTTGCGTGCTTGGCAGAAATAACCCAGGCAGGCAATCGGTTTAGCGGTTTGTGTGTCACAGCGTCGTTAAACTGGCTATTTTTATGTACAACAGCGATATTAGTAGTAGACTTCGATGACGTCATAACCGCAGTGATCGCAACCGTCGATGATTTCGACCACGTAATCATCGAGTTCATCGAGGCCTTCGATATTGATTTCGCAGCCGCTGATCAGTCCCGATGCGCCGACGATCATCAGACCGGCCAGAATTTTTTTGATTTTTTGTGCTTTATTTCCGAACAAGGAACGCAACATATCAAATCCTCCAATGGTCAAGACTTTTTCCAGTCGATTCCACGACGCCATAATAGTTGACTAAGGTCAAAAGTATACATAAGAAAAAGTCTTTTGTCAACAGATGCAGTAGTATATCGAAGAGGTATCGGAGTTGCCAAGACAATTCCATCGGCAGTTGGTTGTGACTTATCGTGATGAAAGACTTGAATTAGCGTTGTGGCCAAGCTACGATAGGGAGTTGAGGTACGATATCGGAGTCAGCCGACGAGGCTGACTTTTTGTGTGTATAGTTGCGAACGTTCGCAGGGACGAAATAGAAGAATGAAAATAGATCTGCCAGGAAATGTCTGTGTAATCGGGCTGCAATGGGGTGATGAGGGCAAGGGCAAGATTGTCAATTTGTTCACGGATCCGGGTGGTCCGGCGGGGAAATTCGATCTGGTAGTCCGCTTCAGCGGCGGAGCCAATGCCGGCCATTCGGTGGTGATCGGCAAGGAGAAGTTTGCCATGCACCTGGTTCCTTCGGGGATTTTGTCGCCAACCATTACTGCGGTCATTACCAACGGCGTCGTGTTGGATCCGGAGGTTATTTTAGATGAGATCAACACGCTTCGCAGCCGATCTGTGAAGGTGGCTGAGAATTTGAAGATTTCCGACAAGGCTCATGTTGTGTTTCCGTATCATAAGTTGCAGGACCGGCTCAGCGAAAAGCAGTTAGGTGGCAAGAGCATCGGCACGACATGCCGTGGTATCGGGCCGTGCTATGCCGACAAGGCTTCGCGCAGTTACGGCATTCGCCTGGGTGAGTTGTACGATCGGGAATCGTTTGCGGAAAGGCTTCAGGCGATTGTGCGGGACAAAAATGCGATTTTCCAAGCCCTTTATGGCGAAGCGCCACTGAGCTGGAAGGAAATTTACGATCAGTATTGCGGGTATGCGGAACAGCTCAAGCCTTTTGTTTGCGACACGACGGAGCTTTTGCACCGCAGCATCCGCCAGGGTAAACGGATCATGTTCGAAGGGGCCCAGGGTTCGCTGTTGGACATCGATCACGGCACGTATCCGTATGTGACCAGTTCCAACTCCAGTGCCTGCGGGCTAAGCGCGGGAACCGGTGTGCCGCCTTCTTATGTTCGTCATTATCTGGGTATTATCAAGGCCTATACGACTCGCGTGGGTGCCGGGCCATTCCCGGCCGAACAGCATAATGAGATCGGGCAGTACATTCGTGAGCGGGGGCGGGAATACGGTACGACCACCGGCCGGCCGCGGCGATGCGGCTGGTTTGACGCCGTTGCGGTGAAATATTCCATCATGATCGGCGGGATCAACAGTCTGGCCGTCATGTTGTTGGATGTGTTGAGCGGTTTGGATACGATCAAGGTGGCAGTGCAGTATAAATATGAAGGTCGGGTTTTGGATTTTTTTCCAACGGACAGCCAAATTCTTGGAAAGGTCGAAGTGGTTTATGAAGAGCTTCCTGGCTGGTCTGAGGACATTACGGCTGCCGGCAGTCAGGACCAGCTTCCGCTCAACGCCCTGAATTATCTGCGTCGTTTGCAGGAGTTGCTGGGTTGTCCGGTAAAAATTGCCAGTGTCGGGCCCGATCGCGATCAGACGATTGCCACCGAGTTATAGGAAACAGTCATGGCTGTGATTTTACATAATACTCAGGAACTTTTAGGTTTGGCGCCCGAGCAATTGCCGAAGCACATTGCCATGATCATGGACGGCAACGGCAGGTGGGCCCAACGTCAGGGATTACCCCGTATTGAGGGTCACAGTCAGGGGGCCAAGATCGTTCATCGCATGGTAACGGAATGTGCGAAACTGGGCATCAAGTATTTGACTTTGTATTCGTTTAGCACGGAGAACTGGAAGCGTCCGAAGGCGGAAGTGGATTTTCTCATGTCATTGTGCGTGGAGTATTTGATCCATGAACTGCCCGATATGATGGCGTTGGACGTTCGGCTGAATCATCTCGGCCGCAAGCAAGACCTGCCAGAGTCGGTGCAAATTCGTTTGGATGAAACCATGTCAGCCACCGCCAAGAATCCTGGCCTGGTTCTTTCTCTTGCCCTGAATTATTCTTCACGCGTCGAGTTGACCGACGCAGTGCGTGCCATTGCCTGCGAAGTGGCAGCGGGGAAGCTTCGGCCTGAGGGCATTTCCGAACAGCTCATCAGCGAGCATCTATACACAGCCGGATTACCCGATCCGGATTTATTGATTCGCACCGCCGGTGAGCGGCGGTTGAGCAATTATCTACTATGGCAACTTGCCTATACCGAATTTTACGTTGACGAGGTTTGCTGGCCCGATTTTACCGAGGAGCGTTTACACCTGGCATTACGGGATTATGCGGGTCGGGAACGGAAATTCGGCGCTATCGGCAAAAAAATAAAATAAACTGCATCCTTCCACGACATCAGTTGTATATTCTAATGCGATTTTCGAGGCGTGAACCATATTTTACTGTATGGTGAACAGGGAGATCGCGTTGGTAAACTTTGGATCGTTTTTTGAACTGTTTGTCTGTCCGGAGCGTTCAATCGAGAAGAAGAGGCGCTCGTAACAGTTCATGGCAAATATACTAACAGGTTAGCAAGCTGTATTTTTTCGGCAGAGCATCGGCGCCGTCTGGATTTCGAACGGGTGACTGGACTGCAAGAGCACGAGGTATGGCGAATGATGATGTGGCTGGCAAGACGCGAGGTTCTGTCTGTATACACGCTCGTTTTTTGGTTGTCCGCTGGTATTTTTGTTATTTCCGGATGCGGTCCGAAGCAATATAAGGAGGATGCGGACCGGGAGGTCTACAAGATTATCGACAGCAAGTGGGGGGATCAATTCGGCTCGAAGGCCAATTATAAAGTCAATGATGTTCCCCCTTCTGCGGAGGATTTGAAAGAGAGCCAGGCGGTGCTGCCTAAGGGCAAGCTGTCACTGGTTGCCGCCCTGACTATCGCTACGGTTCGCAATCGCGATTACATAACGGAGAAGGAGAATCTGTATCTCAAGGCTTTGGAGCTGACCCTTCAGCGTCATGTTTTCGATCCGCAATTTTTCGGGGTTCTCAGCGGCGATTATACCCGTGCGGGCACGGATGTCGTTCGGACGGTGGGCAAAAGCACTTATATTGATAACATAGCTGAGAAGGATCTTCATCAGAATGCCAATTTTGGTTTGGATTGGCTTTTTCCCTATGGTGGGAAAATCAATCCGAGCATTACAGCGGACTGGATTCGATTTTTGACCGGTGATCCGAGAGAAGCTCTTACGAGCGTCCTGGCTGGTACTGCCAGTCAGCCGCTGCTTCGCGGGGCTGGTCGAAAAGTCGTTCAGGAGCCACTCACCCAGGCTGAGCGGGACGTACTGTATCAGATTCGCGCATTCAATCGGTTTCGCAAGACTTTTCTGGTTTCCGTCATTACCGACTATTATCGGGTTTTGCAGGCACAGAATATGGTGAAAAATGCGGAGAACAACTATGTGATGCTGGAGAAGGCGGCCGAGCGTGTTCTCTGGCTGGCGAATGCCGGTCGGCTGCCTCATTTCGAAGTTGATCAAGCCAATCAGGACCGTCTCAACGCAAAAGACAATTTAGTTCGTTCCCAACAAACATACGAACAGATGCTGGATGATTTTAAAATCAAGCTGGGGTTGCCGACCGATGCCAAAGTCGAACTGGACGCCGAAGAATTGGCTGTCCTGGAAAAGAAAGGGACTTTCGAGCCGCAATATTCCCTCAAACAGGCTGTTGAGGTAGCATTGGACCGGCGTCTTGATCTGGCGAACCTTCGCGACCGTGTAGATGATTTCCAGCGGAAAATTGCCGTAGCGGAAAACGGTCTTTTGCCCGATCTGTCGATCGGGGCATCGGCGAATGTCCGTTCTTCCGAGCACATGCGGTACGGGAGTGTTGAATTCGACAGGGGCAACTATGCTGCACTGTATCGATTAGATTTACCCTTGGAGCGTAAGGCGGAGCGGAATATCTATCGCCGGTCCCTGATTGCTTTCATGCAGCAGAAGCGGTCGTATGAGCTGGGCATCGACCAGGTCAAGTTAGAAGTGCGCAAGGCGTATCGCAATCTGAAAGAAACAGCTGAGCTCTATCAGATACAGCAGAAGAGTCTGGAGCTGGCCCAGAAGCGAGTGGAAAGTACATCTCTGCTGCTGGAAGCGGGGCGTGTGACTACTCGTGATCTGCTGGACTCTCAATCGGCGTTGCTTTATGCCCAGAATGCCCGCACCAGTGCGCTGGTGGATCATGCTATCGCCATGCTGACGTTTTTTCAGGATATAGAAGTGCTCCAGGTTAAACCGGATGGACTTTGGGAAGTAAAGACAAATGGTGATTCAAAAACAAACAAATGATCCTTCGCTGAAATCTCCGACTTTCGCTCCGTTGAGGAAATTTCCGGACCGTATGGTTCGATTGGTTTCGCAACAAATGCCACGTGTCAGGCGGCTCAGCCCCCTTTTTTTTGTTGTCGGCGCGATTGTTCTGGTCGCGCTGCTTGTATTGGCCTGGGTTTTGTTTTCCCGGTTCGGCGAGACGGCCGATTCCGTCGCAAGTTATACGGTGGGGCGGGGCAACCTGACCGTCAGCATCACCGAGAACGGAAACATCAAGGCATTAAAATCTGTAGACATCAAATCCGATGTGGAAGGTCAGGTTACGATCATCAAGATTGTTCCGGAAGGGACCTTTATTACGCCTGAAGATGTCAAAAAGAAAAAAGTCCTTGTGGAGCTGGATTCGGCGGCACTGAAAGAGAAATATACCCAGCAGAAGATTGCCACCAGCAATGCTCAGGCCAGCTATGAGGAGGCGGTCGAGAGTTATGAGATACAACTCAACCAGAACAACAGCGATATTAAAGGTGGCGAAAGGAAGCTGAAATTTGCCAAGATGGATCTTCAGAAGTATGTTGGAGAGATAATTGCCCAGCAGCTGATCCAGGCAGGCGAAGTTTATGCTGCTACCCAGGCCTCACAACCGGCGACTACCCGGCCAGTCGTCAACATGACGGCATTATCCAGGGATCCCAATCTTCGCGGAGCTGCCCAGCAAAAGATTCGCGAGCTGCAGTCCAAGATCGAACTTGCCAGCGAGGAACTGACTCGCGCGACGACCAAATTGGAGTGGACGGAAAAGCTCTATGCCAAAAATTACGTTTCTGGGGAAGATGTCAGGGCGGACCGGCTGGCGGTCAAGAGCAAGACGATCGATCTGGAGCAGGCGAAAACCAACCTAGACTTGTATATTCGTTATGATTTTCCCAAGGAGACGGAGAAGGCGCTGGAGGATTATTACGAGGCGTATCGGGAGCTTGAGCGTATTCGGGCCAAGACACGATCGCTGTTGGCGCAGGCGCTGGCCAAGCGAACAGGAATGGAGGCCTCATATAAGCTGCAGAAAGATCAGCTGGAAAAAGTGAGAGATCAGCTTGAGGCCTGTATTATTCGGGCGCCTGCCAGTGGATTGGTTGTTTACGGGACCAGCAACGATTTCTGGGCTCGGCAGAACAACCCCATTCAGGCGGGGGCACAGGTTTATCAGCGGCAGACCATTTTGTCGATCCCGAATAACATGCAGATGATCGTTGAATTCAAGGTACATGAAACCTGGGTGCAGAAGATCAAGCCCGGCCTGGCGGCGGAGATTACCATGGACGCTTTTCCCGACCAGCATTTTACCGGCAAGGTTACCAAGATCGCGCCGCTGGCAGATCCACAGAACTGGATTAATCCGGATCTGAAGGTTTTTACCACTGAGGTGACCATCGACGGTATTCATCCTTTTCTCAAGACCGGCATGTCCGCCAAGGTCAAGGTTATTGTGCAGCGGCTTTTCAACGTGATCAATGTGCCCATCCAGGCGGTGGTCAGCCAGAAGGGCAAAAAATATTGTTATATTGCCGCTGCATTTGGTTCGCCACAGCTTCGCGAAGTACAGACAGGTGCATCGAACGATAATTTCATGGAAATTACGCATGGATTGAAAGTTGGCGAGAAGGTTCTGCTCAATCCGCCCCGGCTTTCGGATGATGACGAAAAAATGGAATCGAAAGAAAATGCGCCGCAGACAAGCCAGCCCGTAACTACAGCTCCTGCTTCGCAGCCTGCGACTCGACCAGCAACACAGCCGGCGACAAAACCGGCTGCACAGACTCAACCGGCCAAACCGGCTGTGAAAACAAACAAGTGAGAGGGCGCCGGCGATGAAAAGTTTATTGATGGAAGAAACAAAATCGATTGTCAGGCTCCAGCATCTCAATAAGACCTATAAATTAGGATCGATGGATGTGCCCGTTTTGTGCGATCTGAGTTTGAGCATTCGGGAAGGGGAATACGTGGCCATCATGGGTCCAAGCGGTTCGGGAAAATCTACGTTGCTGAATCTTTTGGGTTGTCTGGACCGGCCGACCAACGGCCATTATTTTCTCGGGGATCAGGACGTTTCGACACTGGAGGATGATGAGCTGTCGCGAATACGCGGCTCGCGCATCGGGTTTATTTTTCAGTCTTACAATCTGATCCAGCAGCTTAATGTTATTGAGAATATTGAGGTTCCGATGTATTACCAGGGAGTAGCTGAAGTGCTAAGCGCAAATCGGGCCAGAGAACTGGCCCAGATGGTAGGCCTGGGTCATCGGCTCAAGCACCGGCCCAATGAACTGAGCGGCGGTCAGCAGCAGAGGGTTGCCGTGGCGCGGGCGCTGGCCAACGATCCGCTGATTATTCTTGCGGACGAGCCGACGGGCAATCTCGATTCCAGGAGCGGCTCCGATATCATGAATATTCTCGACATGCTCCATGAGCAGGGCAAAACTCTCATTATGGTTACCCATGACGATCGCATAGCCGCGCACGCCCAGCGGGTGATTCATCTGCTCGACGGGAAGATTCATTGCGAGAAACACAATACACCCGCAACGAAAGACGGTCATGACAGCTAAATTTCGCATTAAAAGCATTATCAAACTCGGGATCAAAAGTCTATGGATGCACCAGCTTCGTTCTGTCCTGACCATGCTCGGTATCATTTTCGGTGTTTGTTCTGTGGTTGCGATGCTGGCGGTCGGCGAAGGCGCCAGCCGCGAGTCGCAGGACCAAATCGCCCGGCTTGGAAGTCAGAATATCATTATCAAGACGGTCAAGCCGCCCCAGGAACAAAACACCAGCGGAAAATCCAACTCGCTCCAGCAATATGGACTAACTTATGCCGACGTCGAACGCGTTCGCAGTACGATTCCAAACGTTGAGATGACCGTGCCGCTGCGACGGTTCAATCAGGAGGCCCGCTTTCGGACGCGCAAAGTAGGCATCGAGATCATCGGCACCGTTCCATCCTACAGTCAAGCGGTATCATTGTTTCTTCGTGAGGGTCGATTCTTTTCCCAGCTTGATCAGACTCATCAGAAGGAAGTCTGTGTGATGGAAGAGGACGTAGCGAGGAATCTGTTTTTTTCCGACGATCCGCTTGGAAAGGACGTGAAGATTGCAAATGACTACTATCGGGTTATCGGGGTTACAGGGACGGAAGATTTGCCGAAGGAAGACAGCGGGGACAAAGACGCCAAATCCAAACCTCCCGTCAACATCGGTAAGGGGATTGTCGGGAAAATTTATATTCCCTTGAATGTGGTTCGTACACGATTTGGGGAGCTTGGTGCGCAATTCGGCGGTGGCAGCGGTCTTCAACTGGAAAAAGTCGAGTTGCAGGAACTGATCGTTAAGGTGCATTCCCTTGAGCAGGTTTTACCTACCCGCGAGATACTCGAAGGATTGTTCGGTCAGTTTCATTCCCGGAAAGATTACCAGATTGTTGTTCCACTGGAACTTCTTCGCCAGGCCATGCGCACCAAACGGATATTCAGCATTGTGCTCGGTTCCATTGCCGCGATTTCACTGCTCGTCGGGGGCATCGGCATCATGAACATCATGCTAGCGACTGTCAGCGAGCGGACGCGGGAGATCGGCATCCGGCGTGCGCTGGGCGCCAAACGGCGCGATATCATTATCCAGTTCCTTTCCGAAACCGTCATTCTTTCCATGACAGGGGGTATACTAGGGATTCTTCTCGGATCGCTGCTGCCGTTCTTGGTGACTTACTTTTTCGAGATGCCTACAGTGGTAACAGGCATATCGCTGATTCTCGCGTTCGGCATCTCCGGGATTGTTGGAGTTTCATTTGGTCTTTATCCCGCCTACCGGGCCGCCACCATGGACCCGATCGAATCGCTGCGGCACGAATAACACTACCGGCTGAGGGATTGACAAGGGAATCTTTTGTAAGGTATAGTTTAGTATAAGTTACCTGTACGAGTGCGAAAAAGCGATTTTACTATTACTATTGATCAATCGCAGGACTCGTTTACTTTTACACTCTTGTTCTCCGGCGCAAGTCGAACTCTTACAGGATTCTGATATAGGCAACCATGGCAAAAAAATCAGTCAAACAGCGGCTTGTCTTCGGCGGACTAATGATCCTGATCCTCGGCGGTCTTTTTTCCCTCGACGTCTGGCATTTTAACAAAATTTTTACCGGCCAGGAGCACTGGATTTTCGAGCGATATGTCGCCAATGGCCTGATGGTCATGATCCTGTGCGGTCTGATTGCAGCGGTAGGGGCTTGGGAGGTAATTTTTCTGGCTCGCCAGAAGGGTGTCCAGCCGCCGACCGCGCTGGTG
>CAYMXC010000072.1:0-10178 GCA_964394135.1 uncultured Phycisphaerae bacterium | reverse complement strand
TCGAACGTAGGCCTTGCATCGCTCGCAGCTGCCCAGAGTCCAGGCTTCGTCGCCGCCTAGATGAAATCTCCGAACGTTTCCGAACAGCTCCAGATATTCATCGATCCATCGTGAGAGAAAAGGAATCAAATCCGAATTGCGAGGGCAATACTGGTCGATCCGGCCGGGTAATTCCGCCAGATGCTTATAGGGCTGGTGCTTCAGGACATATTCGCAATGTCCCAGAGTTTGAAAGAGAGGAATCGATTCCAGGCCCAGGGAGCAGCACAGATTTAAAAGTTCCTTAAATTCTTCTTTCGAGAATGCATCCGGGCTTACACATTCGGGACAGGTTTTCCATTGAATATTGTTTTCGATCTCCCAAAGAATCGTGTCGTATCCCAGCCCAGCCAGTTCCCTGAGCCATTTTTCCAGATAACTCCTGGTAAACTGCGCCATGTTCATATCGATATGAAAGCCTTTCATTAATTTATCCTTTACAATGGTGGGGTTTAGCACAATTCGGAAACTTCAGCCGTGTGAAGTTATTATTTACCCAGTTCCGCGCTGCGTTTGGCGGCAGCATGCATAGCCTGAATAAGAGTTTGTTTCATGTTCGCCTGATCCATGACGGTAATAGCGGATAGAGTTGTTCCGCCTGGACTGGTGACGCGTCGGCGCAGTTCTTCGGGAGAAGGGGCATGTTCGGCCAGAACCATTTTTGCGGAACCTAAGGCGGTATTGGCTGCCAGTTTGAGGGCGTCATCCTGCGAAAGACCCATTTCCACACCGGCCTGCACCATAGCCTCGATGAGGTAGAAAAAGTATGCGGGGCCTGAACCGCTAATGGCGGTAATCGCGTTCATCATGGATTCTTCCACCGTCAGAGTTACACCGGCGGAAGCAAAAAGGGTTCGGGCAAAGTTCAGATGTTCCTGTGTTGCATATTTTCCGCGACACAGGGCGGTTGTGCCTGCGCCGATCATCAGGGGGGTGTTGGGCATGATTCGAACCACGGGCACGGGTTTGTCCAGTGCGGTTTCCAGATAATGGGTCGAAATTCCCGCCGCTATGGAAATGACAAGCTGACCTGGGCCCAGGACCGGTTTGATCTGTTCCATTACGGCTGGTATCTGCTGGGGTTTGACGGCCAGAAGTATGTTTTCGCTGTTATCAACCAGGCTGGCGTTATCCTGAGCAATGTAGACACCGTATTTGCTTTTAAAATGCTGAGTACGATCTGTAGAGGGATCGTATGCGGCGATCTGAGCCGGTTTGTAAAAGGCATCATTGATAAGACTGCGGCAGATGGCCTCAGCCATGTTGCCGGCGCCAACAAAACCGACCTTAAACCTGAATTGGTGTGCTGTCATTGTCTGTTCCCATCGGTTCGATCGGAGTTGCTGATGATGTTGCTTGGGTATCCTGTTTCTCCGGCTCCGGTATGGGAGCTGATTCCTGTCTAGCGGGTTGGGGCTTGTTTGGAGTTCCATGCGCCGGCCTGGAGGAAGTCGGTTTGGCTTTTTTGACCGGCCCCTTTGGAGCCATGATCATGATCATTCGCCTGCCTTCAAGGCGAGTTTCCCGTTCCACCTTGCCAACGTCATCGAGCTTGGTAAGGATTTCCTGGAACGTTTCACGCCCGATGTGCTGGTGCATCTGCTCCCGGCCGCGGAAGATCATCGTGAACTGGACTTTTGATCCGTCTTCCAGAAACTCCCGTGCCTTATTTAATTTGATATTGATGTCATGATCGTCCGTTTTGGGACGCATGCGAACTTCTTTCAGCTCCTGCACATGCTGTTTCTTTCGAGCCATATGCTCTTTTTTCTGTTGCTGATATTTGTATTTGCCGTAGTCCATGATCTTGCACACGGGCGGATTCTCATTGGGTGCGACTTCCATCAGGTCCAATCCGTTGTTTCGTGCGCGGTCGATGGCGTCCCGTGTTGACAGTATGCCTAATTGTTCCCCCGTTTCCGAAATCACCCTGACTTTGGGTACTCGGATCTGCTCGTTAATTCGCATTTTTGGCTGAATGGTTCATACCTCCTAAAAATTTAAAAAGAACACCCAACCGACCCCTGTCGGCGGGTTTGGAATAACCCCGGCAGAAACATTGTATTCCCGATAGTTCGGGTTTGTCCAGGTAATGCCTGTCATAAACTTTTAGAGTTAATCTCCTGCTGTAATAGAGCGACGAACTGGTCAATCGACATGTTGACCGTCTGGCCGTCTTTTCGCGATCGGACCGCCAATTGTCCCGATTCCTGTTCCTGCTGGCCGACAACCAGCATGTAGGGAACTTTTGCCATCGTCGCACGGCGTATTTTTGCCCCTACTTTATCATCAGACCTATCAATTTCAACCCGAAAGCCGTTTTCACGCAATTTTTCGTATACGGTGTTACCGTACGAGTTGAATTTTTCGCTGACCGGCATGACGATAGCCTGAACCGGGGCCAGCCAGGTCGGAAACGCCCCTGCATAATGCTCAACCAGGCCCCCGACAAATCGTTCCATCGACCCCAAGACCGTTCGATGTACCATCACCACGCGGTGTTCGGCGTTGTCTGCCCCGATGTAGTTGCAGTCGAATCGCTTTGGAAGGTTGAGGTCGACTTGAATGGTCGGCCCCTGCCATTCGCGTCCGAGACTGTCTACCAGTTTGATATCGATCTTGGGAGCATAGAATGCTCCGCCACCTTCATCGACGGTATAGGCGACTTTTCGCCGTTCGAGGGTGTCTTTCAGGGCTGCGGTGGACCATGCCCACTCTTCTTCGGTACCGATGCTCTTTTCCGGCCGGGTGGCCAGGAAGACCTTGTAGGTATATCCGAAGGCCTTCATCATGAAATCCACCAGGTCCAGAACGCCGGAAACCTCATCCGGAAGTTGCTCAATGGTACAGAATATATGTGAATCGTCCTGGGTAAAGCCGCGAACCCTGAACATTCCATGGAGCGTGCCTGTCGGCTCGTATCGGTAAACGGTTCCCAGCTCGCAGTATCGGATCGGCAGATCGCGGTAGCTGCGGGTATGTGACAAAAATATTTCGATGTGGGCGGGACAGTTCATGGGTTTGACGCGGTAGTTTTGCCCGTCGATGTCCATCGGAGAATACATCATTTCGCTGTAGGCTTCCAGGTGGCCCGAAGTTTGATAAGTCTTTTCATGGGCGATGTGCGGGGAATATACATATTGGTAACCACGACGAATATGTTCATCGACCCAGAACCGTTCGATCGTCTGACGGATAATCGCACCTTTGGGATGCCAGAGGATCAGTCCGGGCCCGATCAGATCGTTGACGGAATACAAATCCAGCTGTTTGCCCAGCACGCGGTGATCGCGTTTTTCCGCTTCTTCAACCTTAGCCAGATGTTTTTCGAGGTTGGCAGGATCGTAGAATGCCACACCGTAGATGCGTGTCAGCATTTTGTTTTTGGCATCGCCGCGCCAATAAGCCCCTGCCACCGATTGAAGCTTGAACGCCTTGATGAAACTGGTGTGAGGAACGTGCGGGCCGCGGCAGAGGTCCAGAAAATCGCCATGTTTGTACAGGCTGACGGTTCCGGATGTGTCGATTTTTGCGATGTCGTCGATCAGTTCCAGCTTGTAAGTCTGGCCCAACTCGCGGAACCTTGCACGTGCTTCATCTGCGCCGACTTCGCTGCGTTCGAAGAACTGTCGATCCTTGGCGAGGGTTTTCATCTGTTTTTCGATTTTCGCCAGGTCTTCCATTCGCACCGGTTCGGGCAGATCGAAGTCATAGTAGAACCCATATTTGAAATCGTCGGTCAGTGCCGGCCCGATCGTATATTGAACACCCGAGCCGTAGAGATGCCGCATGGCCTGGGCCAGCAGGTGAGCCGTACTGTGCCGCAGAATTTCCAGCGATTCGACGTTTTCGTCGTCGGCATACACGGGTTCGATTTTCATCGCGCCGTTTACCTGGGCGGACAAATCCGTCAGCCGGCCATCCACCCGGGCCGCCACCACCCTGCGAACATCGTCGCCAAGATGTTCCTTCATCGCGTCGTATATTTTCTTACCGTCAGATATGTCGGTTTCAGTACCGTCCGATAAAACCAGTTTACTCACTTTCATTTACCTTCGTTTAGAAGCGAAATACTCTTTCCAGATATAATCTTGTATATTATAACTGTAAAGGCACTACAGACACAAGCTGTCAAAACAATAATTATAGGCTTTGGGAGATAAAAATGCGTCACATTCTTGCACTGGCGACGGCGGTAATTTTGAATGCATCCGCGAATCTTTTGCTCAAATTCGGCATGCACGAGCTAAAGGGCCGGATGGATTCCGTCACCGGCCAGGGAATTCTTGGTGCCGCCAGGACCATGTTCTCCGCGCCATACATTATTATCGGCTTAATTTTTTTCGCCCTGAATGTTCCTCTTTATGCTTTTGCACTGGGAAAATTCAAGGTTTCCCTAGCCTACCCGATCATGACCGGCTGCGGATTCGGGATTATCGTCCTCGTGGCCAGTTTTTCCGGCCTGCAGGAACGAATGAACGGCCTGCAGTGGCTCGGTATCAGTTTGATCCTGCTGGGCGTGATCCTCGTGAGCAGCCAATTGCAAAATTAAAAATTTAACCTCACCGGCTGCAAAAATCGTTTTTTCTTAAAGTATTTTCTTCAACGATTGAATTTTCTATTGAATTTCCTGAGCTGTGAAGAAATAGCTTTGACATTCCTGGTGATAGCCGATCAATGGGTGAACGCCGACAAAAGGCAGAACTTCTTCGAGATTCGCGATTTCGTCGTGTATGATTTCCCGTTCCTTGGCGTTTATCGCTACATTTTGCCGTTTTTTGCGGGACTGATACCACCGGTAAATGTTGAACGTACTGCGAAAACATCCGGAGGCGACTTTTGCGACGGCAAACTCCTGGCGGCTTCGCGGCTGAGAGTCGACCGGTTGTAATGCGCGTTCGTAAATTCGGACCGCGTCCGCCCAGGTACGGCTGAGATTTCCGAGCAAATTCACAATTTCCGTCAGCGTCAGAGAACCGAAGCTGTCTTCCAAACGATCGCCGTATACTTCCGGTTTGACGCAACAGATGCCCATCGGCCGGCCCTTGAATTTCAGCGACAAAGGATAAACCAGCGAGTAATTGATCGGCGACCAGTAGACAAAAAGAAATCCGTTAATCGGGAAAGATCGGAACGCCCGGAAAAAACCACACCAGGCTCGAACGATCCCTGCCACATCCACTCTCGGCCCGAAGTATCTTTCAGCCAGTGATTTGAGCCAATCCCACTGAGTTGGAATCGCCGGTTCCTTCGAAAGCATATCGACAGCGAAGATATTGAGAGTCTTCGGCTCGCACGCGAAATTCCACGTGGCCATGTATCCGCCCGCGCGGGCCTGGCGGAGATATCGGAATTTCCGATACAGCGAGACGACCAGGGGAAGATTCGGTACGGTGGCCAGTTCGTGAGTGGTGTTAACCTGCAGCTTGGCCCAGATCGGTCGTTTGCCTTTTATATAATTCACCTCGCCTCGAAAACGCGGTGACGGTCCGGGATAGGCTAGGCTGTATTCCTCCACCATGCGAGGCTTGCCGTTTTGAATTGTTTTTCCGCCGCGTTCGAAGTCGCCCATCAAAATCACGTCATCGGGCAAACGGTCGATCAGTTTTCGATATGGCGGATCGACGTACATGTTCCAGGACCAGTCCCAGGCAACGATCCTGGCCTTCGGCTGGGCCTCTTTGACTCCTCGGTGAATCGTATGGATAATTTCCGAAATAATCGATACCGGATCCCGTTGTGAACATCGCGGGCATTGACATTCATGAGCCCAGAAACTTTCCGGGCAGGGGAAATTCGGATTGGTCAGGACGTGACCCCAACAATGGCTGACATGTTCACTGGCAGTTATCAGCATAGTCCCAGCCAGATGGGCTTTTTTGAACAGCGTGTAAAATCCGTCCTGCAGAAAATCCTGAACCTCCTGGGTGGAAGTACACAGGGCGTACTCCGGAGGATCGTCGAGAATGGCAGTCCGATGGCCTCGCAGGTGTGGATGCGTTTTCCAGAATGGATCATCGCATCGCAATCCCAGCGGTTCATGTGCAAAAAGCCAAACGCCCAATCCGTGCTTTTTCGCCCGCAGGCAGAGTTTCTTCAACGAATCCAATCGCAGGTCTGCGTTTTGGACCGA
Source organism: uncultured Phycisphaerae bacterium (assembly GCA_964394135.1). Classification (GTDB taxonomy): domain Bacteria; phylum Planctomycetota; class Phycisphaerae; order JAAYCJ01; family JAAYCJ01; genus CAYMXC01. The sequence continues at coordinate 4,006 of CAYMXC010000072.1, read as the reverse complement.
ATCGGCGAACAACTTCCCAGGCGTCAGGTCCCGCAAGACGGCCCGCAGCCAAATGCCGTTAAAACCCGCACCGGCGATCCGCTTCAGGCGCTCGTCGGTGTGGGTTTCATTCGCATGAAGGATTTCATCCCGATAGAAATCGCTTTCGCCGCACCGGAAAACACGATCGGCAAAATAATTACGTTTCATCCGACGGTTACTCCAGTTCGATGATTTCCATATGGGCGTTGGACATCATTTCGTTTCCGTCGGCAGTCACTCGCACGCCGTTTTCCCAGCGGAGCCCGAAATCCGGATCGTGCAGGAAGGTATCGACCTGAAAGGTCATGTTCTCCTGCATGGTATACTGCGACGTTGTCTCAACCCAGGGCTTTTCCACTTCAATCATGCCCAGGCCGTGGCACGGGCCATAAAGAAACGTGCTTTCATAGCCGCGATCTTTGAAGAACTGGTAGAAATTTTTGGCCACGTCGGCTGCTATTACTCCGCCCTTGACCCACTCGTAGGTTTTATAGTGTGCTTCGAGGCAGAACTTGGTCAGTTCCTTCTGCCGCGGCGTCATTTTTCCCAGGCAGATCGGCCGGCCGATCGAGGGAGAATATCCGTCCACGCGTCCACCCATGTTGAACTGAACCATATCGCCCTTCTGCATGACGCGATGCGTCGGACGGGAAATGGCGTGCGTGGTGCTGATGCCGGAAAGTGAATAAACCGGATGGGCTTCGTATTCGGCGCCGTTGGCGTAAAGGGCTTCTTCCACAATTCCCACCACCTGCAATTCGGTCAGGCCGGGTTTGATCTTTTTCAGCACATCTTCGAATGCCAGTTCGCCGATGCGGAATCCTTCACGCAGGCAGGCCAGTTCCGCCTCGGACTTGATCTGCCGCAGCGACGTCATGATACTGTCGGCGTTGACGATCTGAGCGTTGGGGAAGGCGGCTTTGAGACCTTCATAGACCGGCATGGTGGTGACTAGATAACCTGCGACACCGATTCGCTTGGGTTCGCCGACGCCGATAGATGCCAGCACGTCCTTGAAATTGCTCACCCTGACGCCCGGATAGGCAGGGTCTGCCGATTCGCGATATTCAACCAGTTTATGAATATTCGCAATCTTCGAACGGTCCCGTGCATATTCACCGGACTCGGGCCCGCACATCAGGGCCGATTTGCCGTTGGGAGCAATGGCGACGCCGCCGATTTCAAACAGCGGCCAGTAGCCTGAAAAATAACGCACGTTGGCAAAATCGGCTTCGTTGGAATTGGCAATCAAAACATCGAAGCCCGCCTGAGCTGTCAGGTCGGCTGCCTTTTTTACTCGCTGACTGTATTCGACATCCGGAATAAATACTCTTTTAGATACCATGGCATTTCTCCATTAAAAAAATTTATTGTGATGACTTCAGAATCCGACGCATACGACTCAATATCATTTCTTTGGCGGCGTTGCCGTATTGTAAATTGGCCTGGTCCGCCTGCTCGCAGTACCATTTGTCTTTCGACAACTTGGCCATATCCACCCCTTCCGGACAAAACGCCATCATGAGCGAGGTTTCCTGCTTGTTGGCGTGATCGATCGGAAATTTCGCCTGGGTCTCGGCGTCCATGAATGGATGAATCTGTATCCAGCTGAATGGGTCCTGACCTTTGGAAAGCACGGAGTAATAATCTTTCAAGCTGATATCGCCACACCACCCTACGCCCCCTTCCTTGTCCAGGTATTAAAAGATGATCTGCCTGGATGCAAATCGAAAAGCCAGGTCGGTCGGCATTCCAACTGCAAAATTTTCGCTTTGATGGTGGACAAACAAGTGAATATTCCGAAATCCGACTTTGAGCAGCCCCTTGAACAGCTCCCGGGCAAAAGGATGAATGACGGCGGAATCGACATGGATCGTTCCATTGTTTGCCGGCGGTTCGACCGCGTAGCTGGCTGAACCGTAATAAAAGGGCGGCAGGATCACGATGTCCATCTCCTTTTCGAGAAGCTCCACCGCACGAACTATCAGCAGCGTATCCACTCCGACCACGCAGTGTTTGGCGTGATATTCCAGAACGCCCACAGGCAGCACGACCGGCCATCGCTCTTTAATCGCCTTTCGAATCTGATCCGCAAACATCATTTCATAACGCATAATCAGCCTCCCGTATAATTAAAATCATGCGGATTCCCTGATCACCAGTTTGCTGTGATCACCTTTTTCACTTCCCCCGCATGTCGGGGATTTCGTACTACATCAATCAGCGTCTTAACAGCCTGCTGTCCCAATTGGCGTTTATCGATGCTGATACTTGTCAGGCTAGGTGAAATAAACTCGGCATGGGGGATATCGTCGAACCCAACCACGGCAACCTGGTTCGGCACGGATATTTTCAGATCGGCCAGGACCCTCAGGGCACCAATGGCCATTTCGTCGTTCCCAAATATCCCATCGAAGCGATGCCCCTGTGACCACAACCGACTTACGGTTGCTTTTCCACCCTCGGAAGTGAACTGGTCGTTAACAATCTCCAATGATTCAAGCCGGGAGCGGAAAGTTTCCGCAGCTGATCGCATCGCCCGCGCAAAATAATGTTCCTGCGGACCGGTCAGAACCAGGACGCGCCGGCAGCCACGGTGTATCAGATGTTCCATTGCCAGCTTACAGCCGTTGATGTTATCCGATTCCACCGATGCTACGGGAATTCCCTGCGGCGCCGGACCGTCGATCATGACGACTGTTTGAACGTGATGATAAATGGCTTTGACTTCGTCGTCGGCAAATTGACCGGCAAGAATTACACCACAAAGACCACTCATGGAAAAAACCGACTGCAGACGAGGCCAAGATCGTTCAAAGGAGTCCTGCCAGTGAACCTGCAGCAGGCTCAACCCATTGGCGGCGGCTTCCTGCTCCGCACTGCGGGCCACATCGCAAAAGAATCCATCCGCCAATTGAGTATCCACACCGAAGATCAGTGCCAGACACAGAGCGGACGTTTCCCGCAATTTGTCTTTGCTTCGCATGGCCCGTGCGGCGGGTTTGGGGATATATTCCATTTCCTGCATGGCCTGCAAAACTCGCCGGCAGGTTTCCGTATTCACCCGGCTGTCGCCCCGCAGGACACGAGAAACGGTCATGCGGCTGACGTTCGCTTTCTGTGCAACCTGTAAGATGGTAACGGCCATAATCTTTTTATTTTTTCGTTGATGTTATCGTTCACATGAATAGTATCATTTTTTAACAAACCGTGCAAGAAAAAACAGTAAACTACGATTCAGGGGAAGTATCGGCTGCAAAGGCAAAAATTGGAAATGGGTGGAGATTTTTTAATTTTTATAATTTATTGGTATTGTTCGCCGGTTTGCGTTTTTTGGTAGTTCGGCGTTGCCAGCGGATTTGTGGGGCGTCGCCCCAGAGGAGTTCCAGATCGTAGAGTTCGCGATAGCTGGGGGCAAAGAGGTGAACGACGATACTGCCGAAATCGAGCAAAATCCAATGTGCGAACTCATAGCCATCGACGCCGATGGGCCGAATGCCCTGAGCTTTGGTCAATTCCAATATATGGTCCCCTACCGTTCGGAGCTGCCGATCGGAAGTTCCAGTGGCAATCACGAAGTAATCGGTGACAGTGGAAAGCCCGTTCAAATCGAGAATGATGACGTTTTCGCAGCGATCACCATCGGCGCTTCTCGCCAGCTCGATTGCCAATTGTCGTACAGGATCTCTCTTAGCCAGAGTGTATCCTCCCAAAAAAGCTACAGCTTACAGAAAACAGCAAACAACCGTCAAACGGTGTCTAGAGCTGTTTACGGTAAGCTGTATATCGGCTATGGGTCACGGAGATTACCGTCCGAAGAGCTGTTCACGAATGCCCTTGCGTTCAGCTTTGCGAATTCGGCGACGCTTTTTTTCGGAAGGTTTTTCGTAATACATCACTCGCTTCATTTCTTTCGTAATGCCTTCTTTTTCGCAGAGCTTTTTGAAACGTTTGAGCATCTGTTCCACGGACTCGTTGGTTCTTG
>CAYMXC010000071.1:0-10188 GCA_964394135.1 uncultured Phycisphaerae bacterium | reverse complement strand
GGGCAGTGTGAAGGCGGGCTCACAATCGATTCTTTCCGGGGCAGCCGATATATCACAACATTCAGAAAACTACCGATGCACGCCCCAAACAACGCCAAAAAAATAATCGCCAACCAATCCGGCATGAAATAACATCCTTATATCTTGGATTTGTCCCGGCTCCGCCGGAAATATCTGTGAAACGCTTTTCCGAACTTTATCCTTTATTTTCCTGCTTCATCCCTGCCGCCTTGCTGCGAAGTGTGCTCAGACGCTCCCGAATCTCCTGTGCCATCCGCGAATTCGGAAACTCCTGCATGATCTCTTCGCCGACTTCCATTGCCTTGTCCCATAGCTTTTCCGCCACAAGCAAACTGAACTGAATCCCCATTTTGTGCAGCTTCGCCTTGAACGCACCCCTGGCAGATTCTTCCAGAGCCGCCGCCTCGTTCCGCGTCAGATACCGGTCCAGTTCCTTCAGTATCTCGATGCTACGGTCGATCTCGTTCTTCTGGATCGCCTCATCCCATTGCTGCAAAAGCTCCTTCTTCCTCGCTGTACGCGCCTGATCCAGACGTTCCGGCAACTCCACCACTTCCGGAGCGTCGGGAAACGCCTTCTGCAACTTCTCCATCTCCTTACTAGCCGAATCCCAATCGCACGATGCCAGAAAATCTTCGAAATGTGCCATCGCCATCGCCATTTCCTGCTGCGCCTTCTCCTCCCGCAGCTCAGTTATCCGCGTACGAAACTCCTTCGCCTCCTGCCGATTGCCGAATCGCTTTTCCATCTGCTCTGCCAGATACAACGCAGACTCCCAGTCCTTCGTCGTGATTTCCTCTTCGATCGCCTGACGCAACGCCTGAAGGTCCTTGTCCCGAAACGCCACCGACTTGGCATCCTCACTCAGAAGGATACTTTCGTTTAACGCGTCGATCCCGCCTTTGACTTCATTGAGATGACGAAGAACCCGGTTCATCGTTTCGTCCAGCCGGTATGTATTGGATTCCACCGCCATCAGAAGCCTGCCAAGCCCATAAAACGCAAATCCTATGATCACCGCTATAAATGAAAGTGAAAACGCCGTCACCCAATAGCCGTGCGAAACCCCGCTCGTCGCAACCATGCCGATAAACGAAGCCGACATGAAAATCAGACTTCCGATCAGAACAACCACACACAAGACTCGCAGGCCGATCAGCCTGGGTTCAAAATCTGCCATTGGATGCTCCTTTGCTACGATGTTCCCTTTTCTATCTATTTATTCTATCGGAAATTCCATCAAATTTCACCTCTCTTTCTTCCTGTGTGTAGGCCCAAATTCTCTGGCAATCTCGAAATACCATTTCACCCATTGTCATTCCCCCGAAAGAATCTATCTTCATCTTCGCACTCCGAACTATGAACTGCGTTCCGCCCCTGTTATAATCACGAAATGAAACAACCCTGGGAACCTTGAAATTCCTTTTTTAAATTGGAGCCATACTTATGTCGACAACCGAACTGGACTTCGGCAAACTGCCGCCATATCAGCCGCGGAAGTTCGTGCCGTTCAACGCTGATTTGACCGACAAAGACCAGGTGGTCGCATTATGCATCAAACTGCTCGATCGCCCGATCCACACCCCCGCCGAACTGGAAAACTGGCTTCTGGACAATTCAGAATTCGACGCCGCCGTCGAACAGCAATATTCCATCCTGCACATCCGAATGACCTGCCAGACCGACGACCCCCAGCGAGCAGAGGCATTCCAGAAGTTCGTCGAAACCGTTCTCCCGGCATTAAAACCCCTCGGCGACAAGCTCAACCGCCGATATCTGGAACTCCGAAAACAATTCCCGCTCGATGAAAAACGTTTTGAGGTCTTCGATCGCAACACACGGGCAGAAGTGGAATTGTTCCGCGAGGAAAACGTCCCGCTCCAGACACAGGAATCGCTTTTGTCCCAGGAATACCAGACCGTCTGTGGTGCAATGACCGTCCAATTCCACGGCCAGGAGCTAACCCTGCCGCAAATGAGTAAATTCCTCGTCGAGCCAAACCGCGATTTACGCCAATCCGCCTGGCAGGCTACCGCCGACCGACGAATGCAGGACAAGGACCGCCTCGAGGAAATTTTCGATAAAATGCTCGCCCTGAGATTTCAGATCGCCGCCAATGCAGGATTTTCAAACTACGCCGATTACAAATTCCGGGCCTATCACCGATTCGACTCCACACCAGCCGACTGCAAACGATATCACAAGACCGTCGAACGACTGGTTGTGCCCGTCTACGAAGAAATCCTGAAAAAACGTCGCAGCCAGATGAACATCGACACCCTTCGGCCATGGGACCTCAGTGTCGATCCAAAAGGCAGGCCTCCACTCAAACCCTTCGAATATGTCGAAGACCTCATCGCAGGCGTGGAAAAAATGTTCTCCAGGCTCGATCCGGAACTCGGCGACCAATTCAAAATGATGGCCGATCTCGGCCTGCTCGACCTGGCAAGCAGAAAAGGCAAAGCACCAGGCGGCTATCAATCCACACTCGCAGAAATCCGTAAGCCTTTCATCTTCATGAACGCAGTAGGACTCAATCGTGACCTATACACCCTCCTCCACGAAGGCGGGCATGCCTTCCACTCACTGGCCGCCGCAAACGAAACCATCCACGCCTACCGCCATGCCCCAATGGAGTTCTGCGAAGTTGCTTCCATGGGTATGGAACTGCTCGGCCAGGAAAATCTAAACGTCTTCTACAAAAACGACGAAGATATACGACGCACGCTCTTCGATCACTTCGAAAGCGTCATTCAGATTCTACCATGGGTCGCCACAATCGACGCCTTCCAGCATTGGATCTACGAAAATCCAAAACACTCCCACGATCAGCGAGCCGCAGCCTGGCTCGAAATCCACTCCCGCTTCAGCGGATCGATCGTCGATTGGACAGGCCTCGAGGAATATCGAAAATTCCAGTGGCATCGCCAGCTGCACATCTTCGAGGTCCCCTTCTACTATATTGAATATGGCATCGCTCAGCTCGGCGCTCTTCAGCTCTGGGTCAGGGCAAAACATAACCCCAAACAGGCACTGGCCGACTACCGAAAGGCTCTCGCACTCGGCGGCGCCAGGCCACTGCCGGAACTCTTCGCCGCTGCCGGACTCGAATTCGACTTTTCAGAAAAAACCATCGGCCCGCTCATGGAGGAAGTCCTCCAAAAACTCGCTGATCTGTAAAAGTGCAAACACTTCTTAAAAACATCTTGAAAATGGAGTTACCGGAATGAATACTAAAAAAAACTCGTGCCTCCTGGTCCTCTTATTAATCCTCTCCACAGGTTGGGCCTATGCGGAATCAATCCGTTTCGCCGTCCTCAGCGACACTCAGGGCTCCGATGCCTTGAACCCCGTCAATGAAACCATCTTTGCCCAGACCGTCCAGCGGGTGCTGTCAGCCGACCCGGCGGTGCAATTCGTCATCGTCGTTGGCGACCTGGTCCGCGGAATTAAATACGATCCCGCTATGAAACAACAGTTCAAACTGTGGCGAAACATCGCTCAGCCATGGTATGACTCCGATTTCATCGGCCTGAAGGTCTATCCCGTTCCGGGAAACCACGATCAGCCAAATCCTCTCAGCTATAAGAAAATATGGCAAGACGCCTTTCCAGAACTGCCGGAAAACGGACCGAAAACCGAACTGAAAATGACCTATTCCTTCGACGCAGGCCCCTGCCACTTTACAGTCGTCAATACAGCAAACCCAAATTACGGATTCAATCACAGAGTCAATCTGGACTGGCTGACGAATGATCTGGAATCATCAGATAAACCGACAAAATTCGTCTTCGGACACTATCCGGCATATCCTTACGCATCCCATATCGGAGAATCTCTTGACTACTACCCAGAAGATCGAGACGCCTTCTGGAATATTCTCGCGGCAAACTCGGTCAAGGCCTATTTTTGCGGCCATACACATATCTATGACCACTGGATTAAAAACAATGTCCATCAGATTGACGACGGCTCTTCCGGCGGATCAACAAGCGAATATCTCTACCTCATTGTCGACGCCGACGAAACAGATGCTACCGTATCAGTCTATAAAACTGAAACAAATGAATTAAAATATAGTTATAAATTATCACAAACCGATGGCGTCGCAAATGAAGACCGCATCGCCCCTGAACACCAGCCGGTCTCGTTTTTCGAGACACTGCCCTGCTATCAATTCCTAATTGTCCTGATGGGACTTTTCTATTTGGCGGCCATGAAGTTACGAAATTAGGCGCGCACTAAAACTGAACTAAAATCTTCCAATTTCTCGGAGGTACTTTTAAGCGGCGGCACGCACTATTTCTGAACCAGAATCAGTTGTTCAACCGTTGGCGGCTGATTGGTTTTTATCATCTCGAAAAACAGGTCGAACAGGTAGCCGGCATCATGCGGTCCAGGCGACGCCTCGGGGTGATACTGAACGGCGAGGATCGGCAGTTCGTTGTGGATAAAGCCCTCGACCGTCTGATCGTTAAGGTTAATATGGGTAATTTTGACGTTCGCCTTGGCCAGGGAGTCTGCTTCGACGGCAAAGCCATGGTTCTGGGAGGTGATTTCTACCCTTCCGGTGAAGGTATTCTGGACAGGCTGATTGGCTCCGCGATGGCCGAACTTGAGTTTATAGGTTTTGGCGCCCAGAGCCAGGCCTAAGAGCTGATGGCCCAGACAGATGCCGAACATTGGCAGCTTGCCGATGAGCTTGCGCAGGGTCTGCTGGACATAAGTGACCGGCTCGGGATCACCCGGCCCATTGGAAACAAACAGGCCATTGGGATTGTAACTCATTATTTCTTCTGCGGATGCCGTCGCAGGCACCACGGTCACGCTGCAGCCGGTATCCACCAGGTGGCGAAGAATATTGCGTTTTGCTCCGCAGTCAATGGCCACCACGCGATACGACGGACTTTTTCCCCTGCTTGCTAAGGCAAATTTGCAATCGAATCCGGTATCCCAGTTGTAAGCCTTGGCACAGGTGACCTTTGGAACCAGGTCCAGACCTTTCATGGAGGGGATCGCCGTTACCCGGCTGATGAGCTCTTCGTTTGAAATTTCTTCGGTCGTCAGGTAACCGCGCATGGCGCCCTGAAGGCGAAGTTTGCGGGTGATGGCGCGGGTATCGACGCCGGTCAGGCCGATGATATTATTTTTAGCCAGATAGGCATCGAGTGTCATGTTCGATCGGAAATTACTGGCCAGCGGGGAAATTTCCTTGACTACGAAGGCTTCGACCCACGGGCGATTGGATTCGACGTCTTCGAGATTCACGCCGTAATTACCAATCAGCGGATAGGTCATGACAACGATCTGTCCAGCGTAGGATGGATCGGTGAGGATTTCCTGGTAACCTGTCATGGAGGTGTTAAAAACAACTTCGCCGCCTGTTGAGCCGACAGCCCCAAACGCTTCGCCGGAGAAGATCGTTCCGTCTTCGAGTGCCAGTCTGGCCATTTTGGAATTTTGCATAATACCAGCCATCTTTTCAGTATGAGAATTAAAGCTCGCCGGTCATTTGGACGATAATACAATCGAGGCTGTGGGTCACTGCTCGTAAAGAGCAAACAGCCTGGCTTGGAGGGTCCGGGTACCGGCGAGCTCGGATCCTCTTTTTTATTTTCACTCTTACCTTCGCTAAAGATGGTACGTTACAACGCACCCTACAAAAGTTCAAGATTCAAGATCAATCCAAACCAAATTCTGCAATAGCATATCCATCAGGGATGGGAAAATCAAGGAAGAAGCAAAAGAATGATGTTTAGTCTATTTCAGCAAGTCAGATCAGCCGACAACTGTTCGCAATAGGTTTCTTCGCCTGACAACCCGTCGATTTGTTTTTTGAACGGCAGGGTAAAATGAAATATACTTCCCGGCCCACCGATTTTCGGAACACCGCAGGTCGCCGGACTTTCGACCCAGATTTTTCCGCCCATGGCGGCAATGAGGTTTGCGGAGACGGTCAGTCCCAGCCCCAGCCCGCCATACTGTCTGGTTGACGTGCCGTCAGCCTGGGCGAAGGCCTCGAAAATTGCCTGCTGTTTATCCGGTTCAATCCCGATGCCTGTGTCGCTGACAGCAAAGTGCAGGGTTACCGCCTCCGGTGTATTTTTACGGCTATCAACACAGAGTGTCACACTACCGGATTCGGTGAATTTGAAGGCATTGTCGATCAGATTCTCTGTCAGCTTTCGGAGTCGATCGGCATCACCCACGAGAAGATCGGGGACATCGGGCGCAAAGCAACAGGACAAGCTGATTCCCTTTTCCTCAGCGGTTGGCATCCAGGACGCCAGGAGGTCGTCAATACATTGGTAGAGGCTGAAATCAACATTGCGAATTTCAAATTTTCCTGTTTCCATGCGAGAAAAATCAAGAATCTGGTCAATCAACTTCATGAGATGATCGGCTGATTTTTTGGCCAGTTCGAGGTATTCCCTCTGAGTGGATGAAAGCTCGGTATCAAGGACCAAATCGGTCATACCAATAATTCCGTTCATTGGTGTTCGCAGTTCATGGGTTATGTTGGACAGGAATTCTGATTTTGTTTTTATGGCTGCCTCGGCAGCATCTCTGGCTTTTCGGAGTTCCTTTTCGGTCTGTTTGTGTTGTTGAATTTCGGCGTGGAGAGATTTGTTGGTATCGACCAACTCCAGAGTCCGTTCCTGTACCCGTCGTTCCAGTTCATCTTTGGCGCGACGGAGGTTTTCCTGCGTCTGCTTTCGTTCGGTGATATCCCGCAGTATTGCGCAGAGCACCTGGCGGCCGCCATAATGGATGAAATTGACTGTCAGTTCCGCATCGAAAATCGATCCATTTTTTCTATACATTTTGCATTCCGTACTTTCGAATCTGCGGGCCTTGATGATTTCTCGCCATATCTTGTCGGTTGGGTCGTGATGTGCGGCGAAATCGGAACTCGTGAGATTTCGAATTTCTTCGAGCGAATAGCCGAACATTTTTCTAAAGGCCGGGTTGGCACCTATGATGCAATTGAATTCCAAATCGATCAGTACGATGGCTTCTTCCACCTGTTCGACCACGGCGTGATATCGGCTCTCGCTTTCGCGCAGATCGGCCTGGGTCTGCTCCAGCGTTTCGAACGTATCGTTAATGGTATTGGCAAGTTTTGCCAATTCATCGTTTCCTGTAATCGCAACACGGCGAGAAATGTCCTTACTGGTCCTAATTCGATCGATATCCATGCCGAGCCTGTCGAGCCGCAACAGGACACATTTTTCCATGAGTATCAGGGTTGCGCATCCAAAGCAAAGCCCCACAATGAGTATCGCCAAAAATAAATCTTTCCTGCCGGCAATCGCCTGTAAATAGACGTTGCGAGTAAATTTCACTTTCATCAAGAGCGCATTTTGGTCATAGATATCTTTCAGAGCGCAGTATCCCCCGATTGTTTTTTGATCCAGCGGTCGGACAAAGATATCGTTATCGGTCAAATTGATTTTTGCCAATCTGAAATCTTCGGGCAATCTCAGATCATCATAAGAATTCACCGTAAATGAGAGATGAGTGATTTTTCCCAACCGATCGATTTCTGCTGCGTCGAAATACCTTCCGATGATCAGGATTCCGCGTGCCGGCCCCTTTTCGTCGCTGGTGAGGATCGGACGCGCAACCAGCAGGATCGGCCCATCCGGAAGCATAAGAATTCCCTGGATGTTCTTCGATATATCACTTAGCTGAAAAAAAGGACCGCCTGGGACCAGATGTTTTTGTATTCCCGTCGAGATGGAAATATCCTGTCCTTTGCGCCAATCGACCGCTTTTTGAAAAATGATCTTGCCGGACGGTTCGACAAAAAACATCAAGTTGAAACGCAAATTCGTGAAGGTGGAATTGACGATGTTTTCCTTGAGATATTTCGGATTTCTGTTTTTCATAAACTCATAGGTTTCGTCCCAGAAGGCATAATCGCAGGCAGTACCATCCAAGGCAAGCAGCGATTCGGAAATAGCGAGACGAATCCGGTCTACATTTTTCTTAACCGAATTGTTTTCCAATTCTGCAAACCGGGTCATCAGAATTGCGGAACTGATCAGATACATGGCAGCGATAAGCACCACGCCGAGCAGTCCCATAATCAGCAATGTTTTTTTGTGCAAGGTCATTGAACTGTCCCTCTTCAAGTTCTCACAGTTCCTGGCTTTCACATCCCACAATCAATATGGTTAATATATCGGAAGAAAACGGCATGAGCATAATTAAGAGTTTATGCCGCCAAAAGTTAACGGGAAGATGGCTTCCCGCTTTCGGGGGAATGGCAGGAAAAACCGATGATGATTGGGAAAAGACGCTGGCGGAAATTTCAGTCACACAGCAAGACGCACGCTGCTATTCTCTGCCGGCGCGCTGTCGGACGAGGAGTCGGATGGGGATTTCCTTGAATGGCAATATTTCCCGCATGCGATTAATAAGGTATCGCTGGTATTCAGTATCGAAGGCTTCGACATCATTGACGAACATGACGATGGTCGGCGGCCTGACGTCGATCTGGGTAGCATAGTAAAATTTCGGATAAGTTTTGTGCCTTGGCGAACTTGGCGGTTTGGCACTGCGGATAAATTCGACGGCCTTGTTGAGTTCGCCGGTCGAAACGCGGGTGGATGCCTGCTGGAAGATTTTTTCCGCCAGTTTGATCGTGGCACGGACGTTTGTGCCGTCCATGGCGCAGGTGAGGCTGATGGGTGCAAAAGGCAGGCCGGTGAGCATTTTTTCGATATATTTCTGATAGTCGTTGATATCGGCCTTGCCGTGTGCCAAATCCCACTTGTTTACTACGATGACGCAGGGCTTGTAATTTTCGACGATATACCCAGCGAGTTTTTTTGTGACCTGTCCCACCGTTTCGGCGGCGTCGATGACGAGGAGCACGACATCTGCGCGTCGGATGGAGCGTTCGGCCCGAACGGAACTGTAGAAATCGACGTTTTCCTTCATACTGCTTTTTTTCATGACACCGGCGGTATCGATAGCGAGAAACGTTTTTCCGTCGATCTCAAATCGCACATCGATGGCGTCGCGTGTGGTTCCAGGCAGTTCGCTAACGATGACGCGTTCCTCGCCGGCCAGTGTGTTGATGAAGGTGCTCTTGCCGACATTTCGTGCGCCGACGATTGCGATTTTCATGACAGGTTCGGGAGGTGAAATTTCGTGCGCAGGCAGCCGTTGAGCGATTGCATCCATGAGGTAGTCTTTTCCGGTTGCATGGAGTGCGGAGAGCAGGATTGGATCGCCGAAACCGAGTCGAAGGAACTCTGAGGCCTGGTAGCCGAGGTTCGGATTGTCCACTTTATTGGCGGCAAGAAGCACGGGTTTATCCTGGGACCGCAGGATTTGTGCCAACCTGGTATCCAAAGCGGTGATTCCCGTCTGGGCATCGACGATGAAGAGGACCAGATCGGCCTGGTCGATGGCAAAGCGGATTTGTTTTTCGACTTCATCGCTGAGTTGATCGAGCTGGGCCACGCCGTAGCCGCCGGTGTCGACCAGTTCGAAGTATTTCTGATCGATCCGGCAAACGGCGCTCAAACGATCGCGGGTAATTCCTGGTCGATCGTCGACTATACTAATCATACGTCCGGCAAGACGGTTAAAGAGAGTGCTCTTGCCGACATTCGGACGACCTACAATAGCTACAACTGGGAGTGCCATAAAAACCTGTGTTCCATTTACATTTTTAAAGAAAGCTGGTGCGTCGCGGCGCATCCTACAATTAAAGGGCCTAGTGTATCGTATTCATCAATATAAAACAATTCAAACCTTGTTAATCAAATTTAATAGTTCGTAGTGAGAAGATGGATTCCCGCTTTCGGGGGAATGGGAGTTAATAGTTTGCAGTTCGCTCATAGCTCAGAGTTCGGAGTTTGAAGAGAAGGAAAGATGGTGGGATGGGAGAAAACGGCTGTATTAGGTTTGCAATTCATGAGGGTCAGAAGTATGATTTACGCAGTCTTCCGGCCGATTGAGCGATTTTTTGGAATCCGGATTATTTTCCATATAGACGGCCGTCGCTATGCCGGAGGTTTGGAAATACACTTATCGAGAGGAGATTCACATAATGGCAAAATCGTCACAGACAAAAAATACTACAGAAGATCGACCGGGAAAGACCGACGGGACGAGAAATGATGTTCTTCAGCACGCCCTGCAGCAGAT
>CAYMXC010000070.1:0-10269 GCA_964394135.1 uncultured Phycisphaerae bacterium | reverse complement strand
GCTTCGGGAGGAATAATTCATGCTGTTTAACTCGCTCGATTTTTCCTCTTTTTCATCCTCTTTTTTCTCGCCTGGCCGTTACTCCGTGCGAAAAAAAATCTCCGCTGGGCATTTCTCGTCGCTGCCTCTTTCTTCTTCTATGGCTGGTGGGATTGGCGTTTCGTTTTCCTCCTCGTCGGTACAGGACTGATCGATTTCATTGCCGGAATCCTGATCGAAGACCATCCGGCTCGTAAAAAAATCATCCTCGCCGTCTCCATGATTACCAACCTCGGAACACTCATGCTCTTTAAATATCTGGATTTCGGCATTCAGAACCTAAATAGTCTTCTCGCCTTCGCCGGAGTCGGGCATCCCGTTCCCCTAGTTCGCCTCATTCTCCCCGTCGGCATCAGCTTTTATACCTTTCAATCCATGAGTTATACCATCGATATCTATCGCGGTGAGCTTCGGCCCACGCGAAATATCCTCCATTTCTTCGCCTCGCTTGCGCTCTTTCCTCATTTGGTCGCCGGCCCGATCATTCGTGCCAGAGACCTTCTGCCCCAGCTTCGAAACGCTGCTCCGCCATCCGAAGACCAGCGATGGCAGGGCACCATGCTCCTCGTTTTCGGCTATTTCAAAAAAGTCGTTATCGCAGACAACCTTGCCCCCGCCGTCAACGCCGCTTTCGATTCCGCTTCCATCACTCCCAGCGCCGCCTATTGGTGGATCATTATGACAATGTTCGCCTTCCAGATATACTGCGATTTCAGCGGCTACACCGACATTGCGCGCGGACTGGCAAAATGGATGGGCTACGAATTTCCTCTCAATTTCAACCATCCTTACATTTCCGCCAGCTTCCGTGAATTTTGGACTCGCTGGCACATTTCTCTTTCCTCCTGGTTCCGCGATTATGTCTATATTCCGCTCGGGGGCTCACGAAACGGAACTCTCGATGCACATCGAAACATGTGGATTACCATGCTCTTATCTGCCGTCTGGCATGGCGCCGCCTGGACCTTCGTCTTCTGGGGCATCGTCCACGCCACTTGCCTTTCCCTCGAGCGCATTTTTAAATGGCCCGAAAAGTTGTCTCGCCGGCCCGCCGGACGTCATCTTGCCGTCGCGGTCGTTTTTGTCCTAGTACTCGTCTCATGGGTCTTTTTCCGATCGCAATCCTTCTCCCAGGCACTGGCCGTCCTATCAACCATGTTCAACCCCTTTGGCCTAAACCTTGCAATCGCTCGCAATCTGATCCACTGGCGAGATCTGCTGCTACTGACCGTCATTATCCTCCGCCATCTCTATTTCCATTTCCGGCTTGATCAATATCGATGGCAGATGCCCGTCGCACTATGGGGCGTTCAGCCTGTGACTATTGCAGTACTCATCACTCTCTGCGTCTTTTTCCGCGGCCCGGGTTCCGCCTTCATCTATTTCCAGTTCTAGGAGGTGCTGGTATGATCAAAATCGATCGATCCGCTCTGACGCTCATCCTGGCCGCCATTTTCGTCTTCGCACTCGGCTCCATTCGCCGAAACGATTTCGCCGGAATCAGCTCCACCTACCTCTGGAATCTCAAAGTTCACTGGTCCGCCTGCGCCGACGTCGTTGTCGCCGGTGATTCCCGCGTTTACTGCGGCGTCTCACCCTCCGCGATGAGCAAATTCCTTCCCGCCGTACGAATCAAAAACTTCGGCTTTGGAGCCGTGCCATATACCCGGGAATACTTAAGTGCCATCCATAACGTTCTCGACCCGCAGAGTCGGTCGAAAATCATACTTCTCGGTATCACGCCTCATTCATTCTCCGCCCACGCGCTCAGGAAAAACGGTTTCGACTATTATCGAAAAAATCTCATACGCCGTTTTTCCACCGATCAATATTTCGGCGATCTTCTCAATTTCGTCATGCCCCTCAGCTTCGATGAATTGTCCCAGATCATTCTCCGCAAAGACACAGGCCCGCAGTTTCGCCTAAAGTGTCATCCCGACGGATGGGTCGCCACCATCAAAATTCCCGAAGATCCGCGAGAGGCACTCGCCGGACTCGATAAACGCTATGACGATCAGCAGGTCATACCGAATCTTGTTCAAAACCTCGTCACAACCGTCGCAAACTGGCGCCGTCAGGGCATCGCCGTCTACGCCTTCCGGCCGCCAACCACCCCTGAAGTGTTCGATCGTGAAAACCGCCTCATGGGCTTCAATCACGATGCCTTCGTTCGAGAATTCCAGGCCGCCGGCGGAACCTGGATCGATACGGACCTCAAGAACTATCGCAGTTTCGACGGCAGCCACCTCCGCGTCGAGTCCGCCGTTCGTCTATCTGAAAATCTTGCCCGATTTATCAACATCAGCAGAACCTCTCCGCCGATCGTTAGCGTCTCAGCCCCATGAAAGGAAATCGACAGTGCTCGAACCTTGTGAAAAATCCTGGGACATCGTCAACCAGCATTATCAGATGCGGGGCTGGTCTCATGCCTATAAACTCTACGAACGCTTCCTCGAAAACTCCATCGACAAATCCGCTTGTGTTCTCGATGTCGGTTGTGGCCGGACTTTCCCCCTCGCCGATCATCTCCTTAAAATCGCACGCGACGTTCACGGAATCGATCCTGAAATGACTTTTGATTTCAATCGTCCGAACCTTAACGTTCGCGCTGCCGCCATCGAAAAAATCCCATATCCCGACGCCGTCTTTGACGCCGTAGTCTCTCGCTGCGTCCTCGAACATCTTCAAAATCCAATCGACGCCTTTCGTGAAATTTCTCGCGTCCTTAGGCCGGGCGGCCGATTCCTGTTCCTCACCGCCAACAAATTCGATTACATTTCCCTGGCTGCAATGATGGTCCCGAATCGCCTACATCCCGTAATCATTCGATGCTTAGAAGGGCGTACCCCGGATCACACATTCCCGACCTATTTTCGCGCAAATTCCGTCCGAAAAATCACCCGGCTCGCTTTCGAGGCCGGTCTTTGCGGCGAAAAAATCGACTATCATTGCAACTATCCATCCATGTTCATGTTCAGCCCGTTTATCTGCCGTCTCGCCATCAGCTACGACGAGTTGATCCGAAAAATCCGTCCCTTGAATTTCCTCCAAAGCTGGCTCATCGGCTCACTACAAAAAATGGATCAAAGATGAACGCTGCGAACTTCGACATTCCGGTTACGCGTCTTCGTGTTCTCCAGGTTCTGCATACCCTCAACCGCGCCGGAGCCGAACGCCTTGTCTACGAATTTGCCCTTGCCAATCGCGACCACATCGACACCGCCGTTCTCACTCTCGATCAGCTTGGTCCCCTGGCCGATCAACTCCAGGCTGCCGGGGTCGATGTCCATTTCACTCACCGCCGCGACGGCATCGACGTCTCACAAATCTTCAAAATCGCCCGAATCATTAAATCCTTCAATCCCGACGTCATCCATTGCCATCAGTATACCCCATTTTTCTACGCCGCTCTCGCCGCCCTCGCCGCTCGAAGCCGCGCACGAATCCTCTTCACTGAGCATGGCCGGCATTTTCCCGATATCGTCAGCTCGAAACGACGACTCTTTAACCGTTTCCTCGTCTCCCGTGCAGCCCATATCACTGCCGTCTGCGATTTTGCCCGCCGCGGCCTCGTCGCCAGCGACGCCTTCCCTCCTGATCGTGTCGAGGTCCTCTACAACGGCGTCGATCTGGAGCGATTCGAAAATCTTCCTCCGCGCGATCAGGCCCGCGCATTGCTCCATCTGCCGCCAGACGTTCCGCTAATTCTCCACGTTGGAACATTTCGGCCTGTCAAAAATCAATCTGCCGCCATTCAAGCGTTTAAGTTCGTTCGCGATAAAATTCCGAACGCCTTGATCGCTTTCGTGGGCGACGGTCCCGATCTGCCCGCCTGCAGCGATCTGGTCGCTCGCCTCAATCTCGTCGATGCCGTCTTTTTTCTCGGTCAGCGCGACGACATTCCAACTGTTCTAGCCGCTGCCGACCTTTTCATAATGACAAGCCGTTCCGAAGCACACAGCGTATCCATACTCGAGGCGATGGCCGCCGCTATTCCCGTCGTCGCGACTGATGTCGGTGGCATCCCCGAAACGGTCCTGCACAATCGTACAGGCCTGCTCGTCCCGCCGAACGATTCTTCCGCCCTCGCATCCGCTCTCGTCCAACTCCTGAACGATCCTGTTCGCCGTGCGGAATTTGGCTCCGCAGCCCGAAATCGCGTGCGTGAAAAATTTCTCCGCAGCGACATGCACCGCCGCTATCTTGAAATCTACAACAAACTTTCCTCGCGAGGCAAGCCGTCATGACATATCTTCGCATCCTGCATATTCGAACCGTCAGCGGGACCGGTGGGGGGCCTGACAAAACCATTTTGAATTCCTGCGCACACCTCATTCGTGCAGGCCACCTTGCACAGATATTTTACATCCTCGACCGCCGACGAAATTCATCTCCGCTTTGCCTCGACGCCGAAAAGCTTCATATCCCACTTCACCGCGTCTTCGAATCCGGACCCTTTGCCCTTTCCACGCTTTCTCAGCTCGATCGAGTCCTTAAACAAAACACATATCAAATTGTCCACACCCACGCTTACAAATCCCCCGCCCTCATTCGCCTGCTTCGTTGTAAAAGGAGTAAAAGTCCCTTTAAATTCGTTGCCACTGCCCATGGCTATAATCGAACTTCCCTTCGTGAAGCCATCTACTACGCCCTCGACCGCTTTCTGCTCCGTTCTGCCGACGCAGTCATTACGCCATCTCGCGATTTATGCGAATATCTTCGTAAATCTGGCTTAAAATCCGATCGGCTCCACGTTATTCCCAACGGCATCGAAATTTCCGATCCGCCTCAAACCCCGCGTCAGCGATCCGCGGACACCGTTCATCTGCTCTATCTCGGCCGCCTCAGCCGTGAAAAAGACCCTGTCAATCTCCTACGTGCCATGCCCATCCTGATCGATCACGGCTTTTCCATTCAAACGATATTCGCCGGTGACGGCCCCGAACGGACTGTCGTCGAAAAATGGATTCAAAAATTAAATCTTGCCGACAAAGTCAAAATGCTCGGCTACGTCTCCGATATCTCCCCGCTCCTCGCCGAAGCCGACATCCTTGTCAGTCCCAGCCGAACCGAGTGCATGCCCAACGCAATCCTCGAAGCCATGGCCGCAGGCCTGCCAATTGTCGCCACCAACGTCGGTGGAGTCGGGGAAATGCTCCGCGACGGCGTCGATGCCATCCTCTGCCCGCCGCGAAACCACCTGGCTCTTGCTCGCGCCCTCGCCCAGCTCATCGCCAATCAGCCGCTTGCCCGAAAACTCGCCGCCAGCGCCCGTCATCGCGTCGCAGCCGATTTCTCTTTCAAATCCCACATCCAGAAAACGCTCACACTTTACCTACGACTCCTCGGTACACCTGCTTTTCTCTAAACATCGAATTTTTGTTAGGGGGCGTCGCGACGGACCATCTTCTCTCAGTTCTTATCTTCCCTTCACCTCTTCTTAAAAACATGCCGATATTTAAAATATAAAAATATAAAACGGTAAAAATGTAAAAATACCTATGAAAAAAATATTCAAAATATTCGCTGAATTATGTGCCTTTATCCTGGCCCTGCCGTTCTGGCTCTTTTACAGGGTCTACGCATTATGCTGGAATCCCGACCGCGGCCTCGCCGCCATCAGCCAGTTCGCTTCACTCTGGCCAGGCCTCACGGGCCAATATTTTCGCCAAATGCTCTTTCGACTCATCATCGAACAAATGGGCACAGGTGTCGTGATCTCCTTCGGCTCGCTCCTGACCCGCTCAGCCGTTCGACTCGGAAATAATGTCTACATCGGCGCCTACTGCCTCCTCGGTCGTGTCCATATCGGCCCCGATACCCTCATCGCCGACCATGTCTGCATTCCCAGCGGAGCACTGCAGCATGGCTTCTCCCGGCTCGATATTCCACTTCGCGATCAGCCGGGCGATCTGCGAACCGTCCACATCGGCTCCGATTGCTGGATCGGCTCCAACGCCGTCATTCTTGCCGATCTAGGCGACCATTGCATCGTCGGTGCCGGCGCTGTCGTTACACACCACGTCCACGATTACCAGATCGTTGCAGGCAATCCCGCACGCGTCATCGGCGACAGGCGAAATCCATTATGACTTCCGATCGTACCGTCAATTTCGTGGTCTTCTCCGACGACTGGGGCCGTCACCCATCGAGCTGTCAGCATCTCTTTAAACTCATCGCCCGCGATCATCGTGTACTCTGGGTCAACACCCTTGGCCTCCGCGCCGCCAAACCCGATCGTTTCACATTTTTCCGCGGCCTGGAAAAATTCCGCCAGTGGCTTTGCCCGCTCGTCAAAATCAATGACAATCTCCATGTCTTGTCCCCGATCATGCTTCCCGTCTTCGGCTCGGGCCTCCTCGCACGCATCAATCGCACATGCACTGCCTTCGCCATTCGTCAAGCTCTGAAAAAATTGAAAATAAACCATCCGATCTTCTGGACCTCCGTCCCGACTGGTGTCGATTACCTCGGTTGTCTCGGTGAATCCGCCGTCGTCTACTACGTCACTGACGATTACTCGCTCTGGCCAGGTGCAAATGCCGACCTCATCCGCGCTGCCGATCGCAAATTGACTCAGCAAGCCGATCTAATCTTCGCCTGCAGTCAGCCGCTCGCCGATACACATTTTTCGACCTCTGCTGCAACCGTCCTGCTGCCCCACGCCGTCGAGTTCGACCATTTCAGCACCCCTCGCCCCGAACCGCCCGAACTCGCTGCCATCCCGCATCCACGCGCCTGCTTCTTCGGCCTTATTTACGAAAAAATCGATCTTACTGCCATCGCCGACCTCGCTCGCAATCTACCAAACATACACATTGTCATGATCGGACCCGTGAAAACCGACGTCACGCGCCTGACCGATTTTCCCAACGTCCATTTCCTCGGACCCAGACCATACGACGCACTCCCAGCCTATCTCCACGCCATGGATATCATGATCGTCCCTTACATTCCTGACGCGGAAATCCAGGCCAGCGGCCCACTGAAAATCCGAGAATGTCTTGCCGTCGGAAAACCCGCCGTCGTCCGCGCCTTGCCCGATCTCGAACCCTTCGCCGACGTTCTGCATCTCTACCGCAGCTCGAACGATTTTCTCCCTGCCGTCCGCTGCGCACTCGATACCAACAGTTTCGCAGCCGCATCCGACCGTATAAACCGTGTAAAAAACGACACCTGGTCCGCACGCGTCGATACGATCATGACTCATCTTTCCTCATTGCATTCGTCCGCAAGCACTCAACCATTTTCGCCGGCCGATCTCTATTGCAACGCCCAGAAATCCGCCACGCTCTTTCACGATTCCCGGTGGGCCGAAATTTTCCAGCGCGCTTATAACTGCCGACCATTCCATCTGACTGTTTCCCGAAATGGCCAAATCGCCGGCACCCTTCAACTCATCGAGCAAAAAAGCATTCTCTTCGGTTCGCATCTTACGGCCTTGCCTTATTTCGATTCAGCCGGGATCCTTGCCGACGATGACCATGCCGCCCAGTCTCTGCTCGATCAAGCCTCCGATATCCTCACTGCTCGTCGTGTAAAATGGATCGAACTGCGCCAATCCGCCCCCTTGCCCGGCTCGTTGCCCATCCGTAAAGACAAGGTCACATTGAAACTCGATCTGCCCGATAATCCCGATATACTCTGGAAATCTCTCGACGCTAAAGTCCGAAATCAAATCCGAAAATCGCAGTCTGCCAATCTGACCTTCCACGTCGGTCAGGAGGAACTGCTCGACGATTTCCTGGCCGTCTATATCCGTAACATGCGTGATCTCGGTTCGCCTCCGCATCACAAAATCTTTTTCCGACTCATCCTCCGAAATTTTTGCTCCGAAACGGTGCTTTTCGTTGTTTGCCAAAACCAAACCCCGCTTGCCGCAGCTTTTACCTTTGCCGACCGTCAAACCTTCTGTGTTCCCTGGGCCGCCAATGATTGGCGATTCAGAAAACTCTGCCCAAACATGCTTCTCTACTGGAACATGCTCGAATACGCTGTCGGCAGGAAGATGAAAACCTTCGATTTTGGCCGAAGCTCACGAAACTCAGGAACTTATCGTTTCAAACGGCAGTGGGGGGCTCGCGAAATCCCTCTCTATTGGCACTATCTTCTGCCGCCGGGCTTTCAACTTCCTGATCTCCGTCATGACAGCCCGAAATTCCGTTTCTTCGTTGCCGCATGGAAAAAACTTCCGCTTCCCCTGGCTCGCACACTTGGCCCACACATAATCCGAAGCCTTTCCTGAAAGGATTCCACCGTGACCGAACAAATCGTTCATCATATGCTCTCATTCGATGTCGAGGAATACTTTCACGTCCAGGCCGCCGCCGATTACATCCGTCCCGATGATTGGCCATCATATGCAAAACGCCTCCCTCGTTTCATCGATCTGATTCTTCAGATGCTCTCTGATCATCACGCCTCCGCAACCTTCTTCGTCCTCGGCTGGGTCGCCAGGCACGAACCTCAGATCGTTCGACGAATCGCTGACGCCGGCCACGAAATCGCATCCCATGGCTTTAATCATCAAATGATCACCCGCCTTACTCCCGAACTCTTTCGCCGAGATCTGATCGATTCCCGAAATATTCTTCAGGACCTTGTCGCCAAACCTGTTCTTGGTTATCGGGCCCCAACTTTTTCCATCACGCGAAACACCGCCTGGGCACTCGATATCCTCGCCGACCTTGGCTTTTCATACGATGCCTCCGTCTTTCCCATCCGCCACGACCGTTACGGCGTCCCGGATGCTCCCATCATTCCACATCTTGCTCTCGGACCTGCCGGCAGTTCTGTCCTGGAATTGCCGCCTCTGGTCCTTCACACACTCGGCTTCAATTTTCCGGCAGGGGGCGGCGGCTATTTTCGACTTCTGCCGATTCACCTCACCGCCTTCGCACTCGCACGCACACAGCGACTTCGACGTTCCGCCATGATCTACCTCCATCCATGGGAATTTGATCCCGATCAACCCATTTTACCTATGTCCCCGCTTTCTCGTTTTCGACATCGAATCAACCTCCAGCGCACCGCCCCCAGGCTTCGCCGGCTGCTCTCTCGATTCCATTTTGCCTCCGTCCAATCACTTCTGCCTGACCTGAAAAACCAATCTCTGCTAAAATTTCCCTATAAATAGGTTTCGTGTCACTTGTTTTTCCTTTATAATTTACCGCCATCGTTTTTCTTCCATAACTTCTTCAATTTCTTTAACTTATTTTACTTTTTCTCTTGTTGACCGCCTGGGCTGTGATTATAATCCTAACGTCGGCATTAGTAGGCAGTTAAAGAGTAAAACTAAAGATTGATGACTCCTGTGGTCGGTGATAAAATGAATATAGACGGTTCCTTGTTAGGCCCGCTTGTGATTGTGTTGAAATGCTAGGAGCACGAGTAATGACCAATAATAAACCCACCCTTTCCATTCTACTGGGTTCGATTTGCCTTTGCCTCGGGCTGGTTGCTGGTTGCGTTGGCACATTCGATTTCTTCAACAATACTTTCCTTGACGAATATCAGCCCTTTGGCTTTAGTTCCGTCAACACCGTCCAGGGAACCGGACCTCTGACAGTTGTCCTCGAAAACCTTACTACCGAGTTCAAACATGGCGAATCTGCCGCCATCACCATCAACTATGTCGATGAAAACGGAAACACCCAGACCCTCACACGCAACGGCCTGTCGGCAGTATCCGCAGCCGATCGAAGCCCTTCCTCTTCAACATATGACTCTTCATATCGTGATGTCCTCGTGCTGAATTGCGGTGTCCAGGAAATTTGGGTTTCCGGGGTCGTCTTCCGCGAAACGCTTGTGAATAAATCAGAAACCATTACACTCGGAAACAGTGAAAGTACGACCATCGATTATATTACCGACGATTTCGGAACCGTCAGCAAGATCACCGCTACGCAGATTCCCCCAGTCCATCTGTATCAGAAGCAGCATTTCAAATGCGGCGACGTTGTCCTCATTGGTCTGCTTGACCAGTTAAATGAAAATGGCGCCATTGACTTTATAACTTTCGAACAGGGTGAATACGACGCACGGGTAGCTCTGCCGAACGTTGCACCTCCAGGCAACGAGCAGTTCATCTTCGATCCCAATCACAACTTGATTCTTCAGGAATATCAATATCCAAACGCTTATGTCTTGATTCCTTTGGTTTTACCTGACCTTGAGGGACTTGATGCCGCCTTCGCTACCCTCCAGAAAATTGCTGGGGCCAACGCACAG
>CAYMXC010000069.1:0-10279 GCA_964394135.1 uncultured Phycisphaerae bacterium | reverse complement strand
TCCTGATGTTGTAATCGGTTCCCGCCCCAGCCGTGACTAAAAAGCATCACTCCAGTCTCCGGTCCAATGCATTCAGGCTCCAGAACCAGAACGGTAATCGGTTTGGTGCAAAAATCAATATTGACATTCGAATAAGTAAATTCGTAATTTTGCATATCTATCCTTGCTGCCTCAAAAACCAATTAAATATCACAAAATATCGCCTCCCGTCAATTTTATTTACGTGTTTCCTGATCTGAAGATTTTAGATATGCGCATAGAGACAGGTTATGAAACCGCCGCCTTCGGGTTATCTCATATTATAGCACAATCCGTAAAAGCCATTGATCTGTAACAAATCGATTATCCCAACTTCATCGCCGGCACGAACGGTGAAATCTCCCGCAGTCGTTTGACGATCGCCGGCATGTGCGCCAGGAGATAATCCACCTCTTCCATCGTGTTGTATTGGCTAAGACTGAACCGGATCGATCCATGAGCAGCCGTAAACGGCACACCCATCGCACGCATTACATGCGACGGCTCCAGCGAACCCGACGTACATGCCGAACCCGATGAAGCGGCAATTCCCAGATCATCCAGCATCAACAGGATCGATTCGCCCTCTATAAACTCAAAACTGATGTTCGTCGTGTTGGGAAGCCTATGCTCACGATCGCCATTTACCCGAACATCCGGACAACTCGCCAAAATCCCCGCCTCCAGCTTGTCCCGCATCGCCCTGACTCGCGTATTTTCTTCTTCGATGTGCTGCTTGGCCAGTTCGCATGCCTTGCCAAGGCCAACGATATATGGCACGTTTTCCGTACCCGCACGCTTGCCGCCCTCCTGGTGCCCGCCCAGAATCAGCGGATTCACCCGCGTGCCCTTGCGAATATATATCGCTCCCACGCCCTTCGGAGCATGAAGCTTGTGACCAGACAACGCCAGCATATCGACCGGTATTTTTTTCATGTTGATCGGAATTTTCCCCACCGCCTGCACCGCGTCAGTATGCAACACGCAGCCAGCGTTCTTCACGATCGTCGCAATCTCCTCGATCGGAAAAATCACACCCGTCTCATTGTTGGCCCACATGATGCTGACAATCGCCGTGTCGGGCCGTAACGATCGCTTGAGCTCCTCCAGATCCAGCCGACCTTTCGAGTCCACGTGCAGAAGCGTTAACGGACATCCCTGGCCTTCCAAATGCTGACACACCGCCAGCACCGCCTGGTGTTCTACCCGCGTGCTGATCAGATGCGGATGGCCGCCTGTCGCCTCCACCACTCCGCGGATCGCCATATTGTCGCTCTCGCTTCCGCAGCTTGTAAAAATAATCTCAGATACATCCGCTGCGCCCAGCAGGTCCGCCACCTGCTCCCGTGCCCGATCGATGTACTTCTTCACCTGCCCGCCGAATGTGTGCATGCTCGATGGGTTGCCCCACAACTCGTCGAAAAACGGCATCATCGCGTCCCGAACTTCCGGTGCTACCCTCGTCGTCGCATTGTTGTCGAAATATACGTTGGAAACGTTCGTCATGCTACCACCTCTTCCACTACGAGTTCCTCCGATACGAACTCCCTCAGCTTGGCCTGAACCACGTCTTTCATCGTGACATTTGCCATCCGGCATCGCGCACACGCTCCGCGGAGAGAAACCTGAACTCGATTGCCGTCCACGTCGATCAATTCGATGTCGCCACCATCCTGCTTCAGCATCGGCCGAATCTCACGGTCAATCGTCTCCTCCACCAGTTTGATCTTCTGGATATTTGTCAACGGCTTCTTGACCGCCGCCTTGGGTTTTGTCTCTTCCACAGGCAAACCGCGAACTCGTGAAATGATCTTCGCAATCTCTCCCTTGCACTGGCCGCAGCCGCCGCCCGCCTTCGTGTAATTCGTCACCTGCTCAACTGTCGTAAGGTTGTTCTCACGAACCACCCGCTCGATCTCATCTTCCGTCACACCAAAGCATGTGCAGATCACCTTACCCTTAAGCTCCACCTTCGGACCTTCCTTCAGGCCCATTCGGTAATTCTTGATCGCCGCCTCCAATGCCTCTCTGCCCATCACCGAGCAGTGCATCTTCTGCTCCGGAAGTCCGCCCAGATAGTTGGCAATGTCCTGGTTGGTCACCTTCTCCGCTTCTTCCAGCGTCATCCCCTTGACAATCTCTGTGAGCGCCGACGACGATGCAATCGCACTGCCGCATCCGAATGTCTGAAATTTCACATCCGCGATTCGACCGTCCTTATCCAGTTTAAAAGTCAATTTCAAAGCATCTCCGCACGCCAGCGAACCTACTTCCCCAACTCCATCCGCATCTTCAATCACACCCACGTTCCGTGGATTGCGAAAATGATCTTTTACCTTTTCTGTATAATCCCACATCACTTGATCTCCTCTTGCTTTACTGCCTTGGGTGGAAATCCCACACCCCCCGTCCGTTCATCGAACCGCTGAAAGCTGAAACTCACAGCGAGTTCTACTGACTGATCGTAATCATGCGATCCAGTGCCAGCTTCGCACGTTCGCGAATTGCAGCCGGCACACGGATTTCGTATTTCATATCTTCCAGCGACCACAGTACCTTCTCCAGGGTAATCTTCTTCATGTTCGGACAGATCGCCGACTCCTTCGCCGGATAAAATTTCTTCCCGGGATTCTCCTTCGTCAACCGATGCATGATGCCAAGTTCCGTCCCGATGATAAACTCATCCGCCCGCGAACTGCGGACAAACCGGCACATCGCCCCCGTCGACAATACCTGATCCGCGATCCTCTTCACAGGCTCCGTGCATTCCGGGTGCACCAGCACCACCGCCTGAGGATGGAGTTCCTTTTGTGCAGCAATATCCTTCTCGAGAATCTTTGCGTGCGTCGGGCAATACCCCGCCCACAAAATCATCTGCCGGCCTGTCCGGTCGATTACATGCTGACCCAGATATTTATCCGGTACAAAAATGATCTCACGGTCCGCCGGCAAGGTCTTGACTACATCCACTGCGTTCGATGACGTGCAGCAATAGTCGCATTCCGCCTTTACCTCCGCCGACGAGTTCACATAGCAAACCACCAGCGCACCAGGATGCTGCTTCTTCAACTCTCGCAGCTGCTCGGCAGTAATCATATCCGCCATCGGACATCCCGCATCCTTCACCGGCAACAGAACCATCTTATCCGGACTCAAAATCGACGCAGTCTCCGCCATAAATAGCACACCACAGAATACGATCACATCCGCATCCGTCTTGGCTGCCTTGATGCTCAACTCCAAAGAGTCGCCCGTGAAATCCGCCATCTCCTGGACTTCCGATATCTGATAATTGTGGGCCAGGATCACGGCGTTCCGCTGACGCTTAAGGTGCATGATTTTTTCTTCTATTGTTTCTCTGATAACCATTACATCTCCCAAACTCATTGATAGCGACTGTAAAATCGTACATACGGATGTCTTCTGGATTATAATTTTACGCGCGCGAAGACATTTTGGAAATATAAAATGGATTTATTTGGGCAGGATAGGGCCGTTGCAGGTCCGACAATGCCTTGCTTTGCTACCACTTCACGCAGTGATGTTTGTTTCTTATCTCGTCAGCTTCGTCGCCGAAGGCCGAAATAACCCTTCAGAACTCTGAAGTTTAAGACCAGATGGATGGAACCAACAAGCAACATCGTATAGCCCGCCAACTCATGAAGTTCTTTGGGAAAAAACGACGCCGGCCGCCGATCCATAACAGCACCGTTAACACTCCTCTGGCCCGGATCGTTCGCGTTGATCGAAGACGGATGCCGACCATAGGACTTGTGAGTTTCCATAAATATGCCGGTAAAACATACAAGAATAAACGCAAGCAGAAGGACGAGACTAATTACTTTTCTCATGCCATTTCCTCAAGTAGTTTTTTAAATCTAAAGTAACAATAAAATCCTGTAACAAAAGAAAAATGAACAGTAAATATAAAGCTTTATTAAATTGTTTGATATCATTATGTTAGAAAGTTGAAATAGGTTAGCCTCAGCTTTACCCCTCCAGAATCTCGCCCAGCAGACTGCCCAGATCAGCTGTATTATCCGTTACCGCCTGCCCTTCGCTCAAATCCCATTCAACAAAAACTGCTTGGACAACTTCGTCTACCTGAGTTGATGAGTTTTCCGATGCCACCGCAGTTATCACAGAGTTATTTATCGGTTTTGATGCAGGCTGATTCGTAGATAAAAATAGCGCACCCACCAACACCAATATCGCCGCCGCTGCCATTGGCAAAACAATCCGATACCATATCCGACCGACTCGACCCCGCCGATGCTCGCGTACCATACGCCCTACGATCCGCTCCGCTACCGCCGGCGACATCACCGGATGATCGAACAGATCCAGGATTTCGACATTCCTTTCCACTTCATTTCGAATTTCATTATTGGCGTTCATCGTTCCACTTCTCCCGCCACCGGCGTCTTCACCATCTCAGGCTGTTCCGCCAGTAACTCTTTCAACCGTTTCAGCCCGCGATGAGCACGAGCCAAGGCTGTTCCCAGCGGCACACCGCTGAGCTCTGCAATCTCCTCAAATGCGAGCCCTGAAAAATACCTCATCAAAATCGTCTCCCGTTGCTCCGGGGATAATTTCATAACTGCCTTCTGCAACTCATCTTGCGATTCCTTGTCCATCGCCGATACCACCGGATCATCCTGGCTTCGGCCTCTACCCGAACCAATCCCGCACAACTCCCCGCCTCCTTCTATCATCTCGCCTGCATCGACCATCTTTTTCTTTCGCCAGTAATCGATCATCAGGTTATGCGCCAGCCGATACAGCCAAACCTCAAACCGTTCCTTCTCCTTATATTTCCGTAACCCTTTGACCAGCCGGAGGAAACATTCGCCAACCAAATCCTCCGCCTCCGTCCGATTTCCCGTGTTGCGATAAAAATAGCCCAGAAGCCGTGATCCGAACCGGCCTACCAGCTCACGGTACGCCGCCTCCGACCCTTTTCCTGCCTCCGCCACCACGCTCTGTAAAGCCACATCATTCATACGTTCTATTATAGTAAACGATTCTGTATTCGTCTTATTGCTTTTTCTGTCAAAAACCAACATAACTGACTTATAATAATTTTCTTTTTAAAAAGTAAATACGCACAACTCTCTGCAGTAAGTTTGGTTCAAGATCATTTCTTTACATGTCCGATAATAACAAATAGATTACTTTTTCTAAATGATCGATTATCAGACGTTTATAGTTTTAAGCTATTTTTAAGCTATTATACCTTTTGTCATGGACGATAGAGGTTACACAGCATGAAGCGAGGCCGATTCTTCAAGTTTTTCTTTTTATTCATTTCATTTTTATACCTGACCAGTACGATTTTAGCTGCGGATATACGTGTTCCTGCTGATCATCCGACCATTCAGGAAGCTATCGACGCATCGACTAATGGTGACGTAATTCTCGTGGCGGCTGGCACTTATACTGGCGATGGGAATCGTGACCTGGACTTCAAGGGTAAAGCCATCACCGTCAAAAGCGAAGACACCGATAACCCCGCCGTGATAGACTGCCAGGGCGACGCTTCCAATCCACATCGCGCATTTTCATTTACCAACAAAGAAACCGCCTCCTCCGTAATCGACGGCCTGACTATTACTAACGGCTATGGCGACTCCGGCGGAGCGATTTACTGCAACGGTGCCAGTCCCAGGATCAAAAACTGTACTTTCAGCCAGAATATCGCCAAATTTTACGCCGGTGCCCTGTATTGTCTGAGCGGCGCGAGTCCTGCCGTTTCCAATTGCACTTTTATTGGCAATGCCACCGTCCCCGTCGGTAAAATAGGCGGACTGGATGGCGGAGCAGTCTATCTTAACGCCGCCAGCAATGCCAATTTTTCCGACTGCACCTTCGAAGACAATTCCGGAAAGACCGGCGGAGCTGTCTATGTTAACGCCAGTAATCCCAGCTTTACGCGATGCACCTTCAGCACCAATGCCGCCGCGGTTCACAGCGGCGCCATCGGAATCTGGGCTGCCTGTCCCACCATAACACATTGTCTTTTCACCGGCAACGCCGCCAATAGCTTCGGTGGAGCCGTATGTTGTGAAAACAAAAGTGCTCCGGTCATCACTCACTGCACGTTTTACACAAATGCCGCCGTCACAGGCAGCGGCGCCGGCGGCGGATTTGCCTGCAACGGTGAAAGCACTCCGACCGTTAAAAATTGCATCTTCTGGAATAACCTGCCGGACCAGATCAAAGTTCTATCCGGTTCGCCTGCGGTCACTTATTGCGATGTCAAAGGCGGCTGGTCCGGTATGGGCAACATCAATTCCGATCCACTTTTCGCCGATCCTGCCAATGGTGATTTTCATCTGAAATCCGCCGGTGGACGATGGGACCCTCAGGCAAACAGCGGAATTGGCGACTGGGTCATCGACACAGAAACCAGCCCATGCCTTGACGCGGGCGATCCCAATTCGCCTTGTGACCAGGAGCCGGCTGCTGATGGTCAGATTGTTGATATGGGCCATTTCGGCAACACTGCCGAGGCATCAAAATCGCCCGGCATGGTCCAACTGACCACGAGCGTAACAGGAGAAAACGGCACAATCGCCCCGGCTTCCAAAGCATGCCTACTTAGCTCGAAAATTACTCTGACCGCCACACCGGCTACGGGATATCGCGTCAAGGCCTGGACCGGCACCGATAACGATCCGAACGCCGGGTCCAACTCCAACACAGTCACGATGACCGGTCCGAAGGAAGTCTCGGTTGAATTTGAAAAAGCCCCGGTACCGCTTTTCAATCTCACAGCGAGTGTCAGCGCCGACGGCCATGGCGACGTGAATCCCAAATCCGGCACATATGAAATCAACTCATCTGTTACGATCACCGCAACGCCCGATGCGGGTTATCGGGTCAAAAGCTGGAAGATCAACGAGACGGCCGATCAATTTTCAGGACAGTCGTCGATCACGATTACCATCGACTGCGCCAAGACCGTGGTCGTATCCTTTGAACTCGTCACTTACACGCTCGAAACCGTCTTTGAAGGGCACGGCACCATTTCTCCTGCGCCCGGCACACAATCTTATAACGCAGGCACCGTCGTATCTCTTAGCGCCTCGCCTGATGAACATTATCGCGTCAAAAGCTGGTCCGGCACAGATAACGACAGTTCCGTCGCCACACTCAATCAGGTTACGATGGATTCGAATAAAACGGTCAAGGTCGTCTTCGAACCAATTTCCTATCTTTTTTCCGCGTCAGTCGTCGGCGGCAACGGAACTATTTCAGCAAACCCTTGCGACACGATGATCCCTTACGGCACCATCATTACACTGACTGCGGCTCCAGCCGACGGTTACCGCGTTAAAACGTGGACCGGCACCGACAATGACGCAGCCGGCGGAGTCGAGCAGAATCAGGTTACCATCCACGGGGACACTAACGTTTTTGTCGAGTTCGAATCCAAACCCGAAATTTATTACACACTGACCACCGAAATCAAAGGGGGCAGCGGATTTCTTTTGCCGGCAGGCGGTCAGCTCGATCCCGGAAGTATAGTCCAGCTTACAGCGACTCCGACTACCGGTTATCGCGTGAAGGCTTGGTACGGCACAGATAACGATGCATCCACAGGCGTTACCAATACAGTCACAATGACCTCAAACAAGACGGTCGGCGTGGAATTCGAGCGGTTTTATACTCTCACCGTTTCCGCGGGCGCCAACGGATCGGTTTCGCCCACTTCCGGCGACTACGTTGAGGAGGCTTCAGTGGTGATCACAGCTACTCCTGATGCCGGCTATCGAGTAAAGGCCTGGAAGGTAAACGGCAGTTCCGATCTGTTCACCGGAAACAATCAGATCACGCTGGAGATGACTGAAAATAAAACCGTGTCCGTTGAATTCGAAGCTGTTCCCGCGGTTACTCACACACTTACCGTCAATATTATCGACGGCCATGGCTGCGTCACGCCAATTTCCGGCACCTACGATCAGGATCAGGTGGTCACACTCACAGCTGTCCCCGATACCAATTACTGTGTCAAGAAATGGAGCGGGACCGATAACGACGCCTCGACCGCCAACGTCAACACCGTAAAGATGACTGCCGACAAGACCGTCAGCGTTCAATTTGCTTTGATACAGTACACACTCAACGTCGTTGTGATAAGTTCGGATTCCGACACCGCAACCGTTTCGCCCATGAACGGGACTTATGACATCAACACCGTCGTCAACATCAGCGTCACGCTCAAAGACGGCTATCGAATCGAAAAATGGGGCGGAGCAGACACGGTTCCCGCTGAAAATGTCGTCACAAACACTGCGAAAATGGACGCCAATAAAACCGTTTACGTTTTCGTTCAGCCCATTACATATACGCTGTCCACTTCCGTCACCGACGGTCTGGGTACTTTATCGACCAATCCCACCGGTACATCATTCAAGGCCAATTCAACCGTCACGCTCACTGCAACGCCCAATTCGGGTTATCGGGTCAAAGCCTGGAAAATCAACGACGTCGAAAATCTTTATCCCGGCGGCAACAAGATCGTTCTCCAAATGACCGAAAACAAAACCGTATCCGTTGCTTTTGAACCGCTGCCTCCCGATCGATGCACGCTGACGGCATCGGTTCTCGGCGGCCATGGTTCCGTATCGCCGGGTTCGGGTACTTACGATAAAAATGCCGTTGTGTCTCTTTGCGCCATCCCCGACACCGGTTATCGTGTAAAAAGCTGGACTGGAACCGACGACGACACATCCACCGCCGGCACTAACACAGTTACTCTCTCTGCCGACAAATCCGTTACCGTCACCTTTGAAAAAGTCATCGTTCAATACCAACTGGTTGCCACAGCTGGGCTCAACGGGTCGGTCGATCCTGCGGCTGGAACTTATAATGAAGGGTCTACTGTAACTCTAACCGCTACGCCCAACACCGGCTATCGTGTTAAAAAGTGGAAAATCAATGAAACCGACAACCTCTACGCCGGGAGCAATTCGATTGTTTTGACGATGGACGGTAATAAAACGGTCGCCGTTGACTTCGAAGCAGTGCCCACCGATGTATTTTACGCCCTCACCGTAAAACTCGTCGGCGGTATGGGTTCTATTTCCCCTGCCGGTGGAAAATATTACGCCAACTCCCAGGTCACACTTGTCGCAAGCGCCGATCCGGGCTATCATATCAAGTCGTGGTCAGGAACCGACAATGATTCTTCGACCTTAGCATTCAACACCGTCACGATGAGCGACAACAAAGTCGTCACGCTCACACTCGAGAAGGACGCCCCCAGTTATTACAATCTCACCGTGAACATTCCCACAGGCCACGGCACAGTGACCCCCTCCGGCGGATCGTGTCTTGCCAACTTCACCGTAGTTCTCACCGCCAAACCCGACGACGGTTATCGTGTCAAGGCCTGGAGCGGCACCTCGAGTGTTCCCGCCACCGGATCCAACACCAATCGTGTACTGATGGATGCCGACAAGACCGTCAGCGTCGAATTTGAACCGATTGTACAGCAAACCACGGGCGTCAACCTGGTTGAACCGACTACGTCGGAAGATCCCAATGCCGAAGTTCAGGCGATCAATGACTTTCTGAAAAGCACATCCCTATGCGGTACCGGATCGACCCTCTTCGTGCCCTTGTGCATTGTGTTTGCATGGATTATGAAACTGAGTTTCCGCGAAGAAAGATAATGATTTTTCGGCAAACTATACCTGAAGAGCGGTTTTCAATCCGGTTACTCTTTCGGCCATTCGCTGAAAGTGCTGACCGAAGATAGCCAGTTCCACGGCGATTGGAAAGGCCTTGCGTCGCGTCAGGAAGGTTTTGATCAGAAGGTGCCAATATAGAATCCGGTTTTTGGATAACACGCCGATTTCCCATATGCTCCGTAAAAAGGCAAGGACATCGGACGAGGTCGGCCGGCTTTTTGGATTCGGCCTGTAGTTTCGAATGAAGGTATGAATTCGCCGATAATATTCGTGAGGCGAATAGATGGTTGAGACGATTTTCTGATAACCCTCGACGAGCGTTTTTTCTTCCATACGAGGTGAAAAATTCAGACTACCGTCGGTATTTTCCCCGCTGCTGTCGCCCCTGAGGCGGCCTTCGGCATTGAGTCGGTGCCACAGCCTGGTGTGAGGTATTGCATTGAGCATGCCCACCATGGCAGTTACGATCCCGGTCTTCTGAATGAAATTGATCTGCCGCTGGAAGGTGCTTTCCGTATCGCTGTCGAAGCCGACGATAAATCCACCCATAACCTGCATGCCAT
>CAYMXC010000068.1:0-10310 GCA_964394135.1 uncultured Phycisphaerae bacterium | reverse complement strand
TCTGCCTGACGACGCTCAGAAAATCGATCGGTAAAAAGTGTGCATGTCGTTTTCGATTTCACAGGGCCGGATGCCGTTATGAGTAATTTCGGCCTGTTAACTGTAAAAAAGCTAAAAAAGACGACATGGTTCAGGCAAACGCAGCCTGGTGTTAATCATTTTGGAGAAATTCGATAACTTCGCCGTCAGGACCTTTGCAAAAGGCGATTCTCACGGGCATCGGAGCTGGCCGAGATGGAATATCCACATGTTTAGGTTCGATGGTAACCTCGGCACCGCCCTTCCGGGCCTGTTCAATCGCAGCGTCGCAATTATTGGTTCGAAGTGCAAAGTGTATGATGCATCCTTCGGGTTTGATCTCATCGGTTCCTCCGGCAAAAAGCTCGAGACAACTTCCATCGCCGGTGTCCAGCATGATGGCCCGTTTGTCGCCCTGGCCCCAGGCTATTTTTTCCTTAAAGCCAAGTGCCTCGGTGTAAAATTTGACGCTGGCGTCAAAATCGCGTACCCGCATTGCGATATGGTGGAATCCTCCACCGCCGATTTTTGTATTGCGACCCGTCACGAGCAACTCCTTATTTAGCTGATCGACCTTCGACTTCTTCCAGATACCATTTGACCGTCATGGGAATGCCGACTTCATAATTGATCGAGGGCTTCCATCCGAGTTTGCGAATTTTTTCGTTGGAATAGAGGATACGTCGCCCCATAAGCCAGGCTGCATAACGGGAAACCATAGGAGGATCTTTTTTGTGGAACAGATGCCCGAATACTTCCATAAGAAAACCTGCATTCCTGGCAACAGCATAGGGCACTTTTTTCGTTACGGGCGGGGCACCGAGTGTTCTGGCGACGGCGTTCACATATTCGCTGAGGGTAATAACGCCGTCGGAACAGCAGTTGTAGGCCTGGCCGAGGGCTTCAGGACTTGTGGCAGCGAGAATGGCGCCTTCGGCGACATTGCCCGCATAGGAAAGGCTCAGGCGGTTGTTTCCATCGCCAATGATTTTGATCGTTCCTTTTCGAATGTTATTGACCATTCGTCCGATGCTGGCACGATCGCGCGGTCCGTAAAGCCAGCTGGGGCGAACGACAGTGGCTTTGATCCTGCCTTGCCGATGCCAGTCCCAGAGGATATTTTCCGCTGCGACCTTTGCCTTGCTGTAATAGCTCCACCGATAAAGATTTTGGCCAAGAGGAGCAGTTTCATCGAGAACTATGCCATCGCCATCGACATAACCGTAAACACTGATGGAACTGATATGCAGAAAACGTTCGACACCAGCCTGTGAAGCCGCGGCGATAAGATTTTCAGTGCCCTCGATTGTAAATTTCTGGAAATCTTCCCATGGACCCCAATCGCCGACTTTCGCTGCTGAATGATAGACATGAGAAACGCCCTGAACCGCCCTGGCCAGCGCATCGCGATCGTTCAAATCGCCGATAATTTTTTCAACACCAAGAGTATCGAGAAACCGGGTATCCGAACCGGCTCGTACAAGGACACGAACTTTCGCTCCGCGCCGATGCAATTGTTCAACAATGTGACTTCCGAGAAGACCAGTCGCACCTGTGACTAAATTCATTATCGCTTCCTCTCAATCGTTAACTTCCAAAATATATTTAACGGATATGTTAAAAGACCATGGAACATATTACCATCAGAATTTTATACTTTGCGCGGAAATCAAAAACATGCTTCACTTACGGCAAAGGAAGCAGCGAAGGAGGCGAGGGAAGATTTTTGATTCGTCTGATCCGCTCGCAAACGGATGAATAGTCCTGTTCCTGGACTGGAACAAAGCCCCAGGCATCGAAGGCGGCTGCAAAACGGGATTGCTTGATGAATTGCTGTATGAGGATTTTTTTAATTTTCAAACGAAGATTGTCGGGCACATCGGGACTGACGGCCCAGACATATTCGGGCATGGGCTGAGTTTTTGCGATGATTTTCAGATCGTCCTTTAGAAGCCGATTGAAAGAAAGGGCACGATCTCGTGAAGTTTCCCACCATGTCCGTGTCACTACGCCGGCATCGGCCTGTTTAAAAGCCAGCGCCCGGGCAACAGCAAGACTGTCGCCGGTATAAATCGGTCTTTTTAAATACGCGGTTGGAAAATTGGCGTCCTTGAAATATTCCAGGACATTGTAAAACTGCCAGGCTGACTCCCATTGTCCGAAAGCAAAGCGTTTATCCTTGAGATCATCCAGCTTCGAAATCGAACTTGATTTCGGGACGACGATGAAACCGACCTGACTGGTGGCAGCGGAACGATTCACCCGCGAAACCAGAGGCGTTAGGGAAGCGACCTCACTTAGACGACAAAACTCAACCGGGTCCAGATAGAGCAGCTGGTACGCATTTTTATTTGCTGAGAGATTAGTCCGCAATGTTTTGATATCTCCGGCGACGATGCGGACCGGTTGATCGATCTGCCGACTCAATGCGTCGGCGATGGGCGAAAATCGAAAGACGACATCAACATAATTATTTGATACGACTGCCAGGACCAAGGCCGGTTTCGGATGAACAGCAAGACGTCCGCCCACGGTACAGCCGCTGAGGACCACAATCAAGGCGACGACGATCCATAGTATGCGGGCCACCATCGAATCTCCTTTTAAACCTATAAAACTTCTCAAACCCAGGAATTGTATGTTTTGAGCATCATAAAGGTTTCCGTTCGACTGACGGTGGAGATTTTCGCAAGGGAGTGGGTGAGGAAATTGATGATCCCTTTGTTGGAATCGACAATGACCTGAGCGAGAATGTCATAGCGTCCGGACGTGATGGCGGCAAAATTGACATGGGGAAGCCGGGAAATCTCCTGTGCCGTCTTTTCCAGCGATTTGCTTTCCCTGACATTTATGCCGACCATCACGACCTGATATCCGAGCAGGAATTCAGGATTGACCTGCCCGGTAACGCGTAAAATACCGGCGTCGGATAGTTTCTTTATCCGGCTTCGAATTGTTCCTTCGGTGACAGCCAACTGGCGCGCGATCTGCGCATTAGATCCTCTTCCGTCCTTTCGCAAGGCGTCGATAATCTTCCAATCCAGTTGGTCCAGTGTCATGCCTTAAACTCGCGATACTCCATGTTCAACGATTTCGCCACCTCAGGATGTGTTATATTAGCATTGTGGGTAGTATTTCCAAGCTTTATTGTATTACATTCAGCAGCAGCCTTGGCGATTCCCTTTTCGGCGATAGCCAGGCCATAGCGAATCGTCTGATCGACAAGCGCAATGGTTGAAGTCACGGGTACTGCGCCGGGCATGTTGGCTACACAATAATGAACGACACCGTCAATCACGAAAATGGGGTCATCGTGGGTCGTGGGCTTGGTGGTTTCAATGCAACCGCCCTGATCTACTGCGACATCCACAACGACTGAGCCCTGTTTCATGATTTTCAGATCTTCCCGCCGGACAAGTCGTGGAGTTGTTGCGCCTGCCACGAGAACCGCCCCTACCACCAGGTCGGATTTAGCTATACAGTCGAGAATGTTCTTGCGGTTGGAATATAGAGTCGTAATCCGGCCGTTGAAAATATCCTCCAGGTAACGAAGCCGATCGTGGCATAGATCCAGAACGGTAACTTCGGCACCGAGACCAAAGGCCATCTTGGCTGCATTTCGACCGACGACTCCGCCGCCCAGAATCGTCACTTTTCCGCGAGGAACACCGGGAACACCACCGAGGAGAATACCTCGGCCACCCATCGCTTTTTCCAAGAATTTGGCGCCTTCCTGAATGGCGAGTCGCCCTGCAATTTCGCTCATCGGGCACAGGCAGGGTAACGATCCGTCCGGCAGCTGCATGGTTTCATACGCCACGCCGGTGACTTTTTTGTCAAGGAGCATCTGCGCCTGGGGTCGATCGGCGGCAAGATGCAGATAGGTATAGAGAATCTGTCCCGGATGGAACAGGTCATACTCACTCGGCTGGGGTTCCTTGACTTTGATGATCATTTCGGCCCAATCAAACATGGCCTTGCGATCAGTTACTACCTTGGCGCCGGCGGCGGCATAATCCTTATCGGGAAATCCTGCACCTATCCCGGCACCGGCTTCCACCTGAACCTGATTTCCCGCTTCCGCATACGCCCGGACACACGCCGGGGTGGCACCGACTCGATACTCGTGTTTCTTGATTTCTTTTGCTACAGCAATACGCATACTTTAATCTCCTTGTTACGGTTTACGTAAATTACAACTATATTATAATATCTTTCCGTAAGAAATAGAATATAATTTTACGATTATCGTATTTTTTTCGATGAACTTAAAGGCCATATGGAATAGCGACAATCCCGGCCACGGAAAAGCTCACGGCCGAATCTATGAAAACAATAAGGCGCGAAAGATAGGGTTTAGAGTTGTTTAAAAGCTTTTTTGAGAAAATCGAGCAGATCTGAGGCAATGAGTGAGGTCTCCCCGATCTCTTCTGCAGCCAAGTCGCCCGCCAAGCCATGAACATGCGCTCCGAGGGCCGCAGCATCGAATGTCGAGAATTTCTGGCCGAGTAAAGCGGCGATCACACCGGTTAGTATATCGCCGGTTCCGCCAGTGGCCATGCCTGGATTTCCGGTAGTATTCAGATAGATTTTTTCACCGTCGGTAACGATCGTCCTCTGGCCCTTGAGCAGGCAAACGCACTGATGATCGGCCGACTGATTGCTCATCATTTTAGCGGCTTCAATAGCATATTTTTCTCGATCAGCCTGGATTTCGGGAATGGATTTTTCCAGCAGGCGGGCCAGTTCGCCGGGATGCGGAGTAATGACGCAAGGCCCGGAAAGCAGACCTCGCCAATTGGTTCGGGCCAGGATGTTCAGGCCGTCGGCGTCGATGACTGATGGGATATTATTTCGATTTAGTTCATGAATGAAGGCAAGGAGCGAAGCGGCTTCTCCGAGCCCCGGCCCGACGGCAACAACGTCAAATCTTTTTTTCTGGAAGACTGTATCGTAAAGTATCGACAATGCCCCGTCGGATATTACCCCATTTTCATCCTCCGGGAGCGGAAGCGATGTGGCACATGGACAAAGACTGATGACGGTCTGCTGAATAGATCGAGGACAGGAAACGGTAACCAGACCGGCGCCGGCACGCAAGGCGGCGTTGGCAGACAGCGATGGTGCACCGATCAGGCTGCGAGATCCGCCGACAATTAGAACTTTTCCGAAATCGCCTTTGTTGGCATCGCGGGGTCGAAGCTGCATTTTCGGAATATTTTCGATTCGCTTCATGAGTTACCCACGTAATCCTAGCGTTCAGAAATTTATATTCTATTTAAACGTCGCACCAATGGAGAAACTGAATATCTGAGTATCATCCTTGTCGTCCTTTACGGCAGGGAAGGCAAAATCGAACGCCAGGGGCACCGGGCCGAAGAAGTCCAAGTTAAGCCGGACGCCAAGACCTGGCGCGACTCGCCAGGTGCGAATCTGGAAATCATCGTCGACACTGCCCATGTCAACAAACGCCACGCCGCGAAGGACCTTGCCAGCCAGAGGAAATCCTATTTCGTTTCCGACCAGTAATTGCGAATTGGCACCAACGGCCGTGCTGCTTGGCCACTGGCGCGGACTGATGCCACGATAATGGAAACCGCGAATGGAGCCGATACCTCCGCCGTAAAATCGCTCAAAAACAGGTGCATCGCCGGCAATATACCCGCCGGTGACATTGGATGCCCAAACAGTTTTTCGATCATAGACATCTGTGCGGAGGGTTTTATACTTTGTTGCGGATACGATTGCCTTGGAAAATGTAAAATCGCCGCCCATGGCACCGGCCTGTTCCCAACTGGCTTCAATTCGCGTCCCGCGGGTAGGCATCAGAATGCTGTCCGTAGTGTCGCGGGTGATACCGAGTTTGACGGAGGTCAGCATATTGGTACCTTCTACTGCAAGAATATCTTCGGGAGCGAAGAACCAGAAATGCTTGTCGATATTGCTTACCTTAACGCCTTCGAGACGAAACGCGGCGGCGACGGTCCAGATGTCCTTGAAGCGTTTGTCAAAGCTGAAAATTGTTCCCGCCCGGCTTTCATCGTATCCATCGCGAGTGCGTTTGAACAGATACGCGCTCCATCCGAAGCCCACAGGCATATCGAACAGATAGGGTTCACGGAAATCGATCCGGAAAGTGGTCATTTCCGTTCCGGGTTCGAAGGTCAGTTTGAGATTCTGCCCGGCACCTTTGTAGGCCTGTCCGCGGAAAAATTCACCAAGAGTTCGCGGACGATCCCAGATGTTAAAATTCGAATTTTCAAGAGTGAGAGTCCCAACTACACCACTATTACTGGTAACGCCGACGCCGGCCATAACTCGAGTCGTATCGGCTTCCTCCAACTGAATGAGTGCGTCGCGTTCGTCTTCGACTTCACCGGGAACGGGTTTGATCTGAACGTCTTTGAACAGGCGGGTCTCGCGGAGTCGCCGTTCACGCTCCTGCATCTTGTTTAAATCGAAGGTCTGTGTAGGATAAAAATCCAGTGTGCGTCGAACGACACGGTCCTGCGTTTTTTTGTTACCGCGAATGATGATCCTGCCTATTTTGTAGGTATTTTTTTCGACGATCTTGACCGATAGATTCACCGTACCGGGCGATTCGGCATAGGTATAAGGTGTTTCGACGGTCGCATAGATGTAACCGTCACCGTTGTACAGGGCGACGACGGCTTTTCGATCCGCTTCGAGTTGATCGAGGTTCAGGACCGAGCCGGCAGACAGCTGCATGGCGGACAGGACCTGCTCGGCTGTAAAGTGTCGATTGCCCTCGACATTGATTTTAGCGATGGTATAACGGATACCCTCTTCGATCACAAAAGTAACGGTCATCTTCTGACGATCCGGGCTGAATTCAATACGCCGACCGATCTGGGCGTCGAGAAATCCTTCCTTGCGATAAAAGTTACGCAATGAGTCGATATCTTCCCGAATCTGAGTCTCGGAATATGTTCCAGGCCGAAAGATCCATATGTATGTTTTGGTCTGAACCTGCCCAGCCAGACGCTGAGGCGAAAAGGTTCGTTGACCTTCAAACAAAATTCGGGTCACGCGGACACGCGGACCTTCGGTAATATAATAAACGACACAATTTTCCGACAGGGCCTTTTCATCAAGCGACACTCCGGCCTCGGTAAATCCGCTGTCGCGATATTTCTGAAGTAGGTTTTCGACACCGGCACGGACCTTGAGCAGATCGAGAGGATCGCCTACCTTGAAATCAATATCACCGGCAAGGTCT
Source organism: uncultured Phycisphaerae bacterium (assembly GCA_964394135.1). Classification (GTDB taxonomy): domain Bacteria; phylum Planctomycetota; class Phycisphaerae; order JAAYCJ01; family JAAYCJ01; genus CAYMXC01. Next base: position 3,052 of record CAYMXC010000068.1, on the reverse strand, counting down.
TTTTCTTTGATCTGCTTGGCGCCGACAAACTGAATCGATTGTATCGTTGGCTTTTCGACCACGTGGAAAATAACGACCAGGCCACCGTTTTCCTCCTGGGTAGTGGAGTAGACGTCGTTGAATTTTCCTGTCAGCTTGAGGTTATCTAGATCTTTCTGCAGATCGGCCATGCTCAACGGCTGGCGGAGTTTTACATATTTGATCTGCTGGCGAATGAATCCCGCGGTAATCTGCCGATTTCCGGCTATTCGGATTTCGGTTACCACTTTTTCAACCCGGGGTGGCGTCTGGGCAAAGCATTGAGCCGCAGAAAACAAGCCTGCTGATCCGCATGGAGCAAAAATGGCTAAAACAGACGAAAGAAAAATCATACGCCGCTTGATGGGTCGCATTATCATCGAACTCCCTAATTACAACTGCCAATATTCGATTCTGTCACAGGGTTCAAAAACGACATTGGAGATTGTAAAGTCCCAGGGCCCCAAGGTAAATAGAAAAACTTTATTGGAGGGGAGTTTCTTGAACGGCGGCTTCCGGCGTCGGCGGTACCGGAGAACCGTCGGGAGTCGATTCCGGCGACGATGCAGCATTTTGTTCCTGTTGCTGTTGAGGGGTTTCTTGCGCGGCCGGCGTATCCTGGCTTGGTGCGGCGGCACGATTCGGAATCGCCAGTTCGGGTACCTTGGGCAGATCGTCGAGCGAGGCCAATCCGAAAACCTGGAGAAATTTCTTGGTTGTGCCGTAAAGCATGGGCCGGCCGAGCTCCTCGGCACGCCCGACGATTTTGATCAGGTCCTTGTCCATCAGCGTACGGATCATTTCACCGCAAGCAACGCCGCGAATGGCCTCGATTTCGGCACGGAGCACCGGCTGCTTATAGGCGATAACCGCGAGAGTTTCCAATGCGGCTGCGGAAAGCTTGCTCTCCGAGCGTACCTTGTAGAGCTGCTGCAGGTAGGAGGAAAATTCGGGGCGGGTCATCATCTGGAACCCACCTGCAATTTCCTCGATCTGAAATGCGCAATTCATTTGACGATAATTGCCGTTCAACTGTTCGACGATATCGCGGATTTCCCTGGCGGTCCGTATACCCATAATTGAAGCGATTTTCGCAGCAGGCAACGGACTGTCGGAGGAAAATATAACGGCCTCGACAATCTGATGAGGCGTAAGGCCACCAGAAAAATTGGAATCATCCGCCGGAGCCGATGCGGAATCGGCATCAGCCGAGGATTCCACACTTGCAGCCTCCGCTTCACCTTCATTTTTTTCGAAACCGACAGATTCTTTCTGATTATCTTCCTGCAGATCAGGGTGATTCTCATTCTGCTGTATATTAAAATTTTCTTCCATGTATCTTATTCCTTGGGGACGGGCACAAAAGCGACATCCATCCCGGATTTATCTTTTGTTTTTAAGACAGGATGGCAGGTCCGAAAGACCTGCTCTGCCGAATTATACAGATTTTGCCAGACCCGCAGAGGGTTTTCAATCATATTTCAGGATTTCGACCCGGGCGAAGGAGAAAATTTTTGTTTGAAGTTCTGAGCAATGGGAATTCGTCGGCCGGAACCGAACGCCCGGGACGTTACTTTCAGCCCGATGGCGGCCTGCTTCCGCTTGTATTCATTGCGATCGACAGTAACAATGACCCGCCGGACGATTTCAGGATCGAAGCCCTGTTCGATTATCTCTTCGGCACTTTTTTCCTCTTCGACATACAGTTTGAGTATCTGATCGAGGATATCGTAAGGCGGGAGAGTATCCTGGTCGGTCTGATTGGGTCGAAGCTCAGCCGAGGGCGCCTTGGTAAAGATGGCTCGAGGAATGATCTCTTTTTCGCGATTGATATATTCACATATTTCATAAACCATTGTTTTGGGAACATCGCTGATGACTGCCATTCCACCGGCCATATCGCCGTACAGTGTGCAATATCCCATGGCCAGTTCGCTCTTGTTACCCGTGCTGAGCAGTAGATAACCAAACTTGTTGGACAATGCCATCAAAAGAGTGCCGCGAATGCGCGCCTGGATATTTTCCTCCGTGACATCGGGCGACAGACCGGCAAAAACCTCACCAAGCGCGTCATTGAACGATGCTCGCAGCCCATCGATAGAAATAACGGAAAAATCGATATCCAGGTTTTTCGCCAGCTGACGTGCGTCGGACAACGATGTGGGGGCATTGAATTCCGAAGGCATCGCGACGCCATGAACCTTGTCGTTTCCTAAAGCTTCCACCGCCAGGGCCGCCACGAGAGCTGAGTCAATCCCGCCAGAAAGACCAATGACCACGCCCTTCTTAAAACCGCATTTTTGCACATAATCTCGCAATCCCAGAATCAAGGCCTTATATACTGATTCGATTCCCACAGGCATCGGTTCGATCCGGGCTGATTGAATACCGTTGAGCACATCAACAACCAGCAGATCTTCTTCGAAACTTTTACATCTGGCCATGAGCTTCCCATCAGGGCCGTAAACGCAACTGGCACCGCCGAAGATCAATTCATCATTTCCCCCTACCTGATTGACATAAACCAGCGGTAATTGATAGCGTTTGGCGTGTTCGGAAAGCAACTGGGCGCGAACATGGCTTTTACCGATATAAAACGGCGAAGCCGACGCATTGATGAAGATTTCAGCACCCGCCTGGGCAAGCTGAGCTATTGGATCCTGATGATACAGAACTCTCCCGATCACATTTTGAATGGTCCAGAGGTCCTCGCAAATGCTCAGACCGATTTTCCTGCCACCGACCCGTGCCAGCGTAACCATGGGACCGGGTTCGAAATACCGCTGTTCATCGAAGACATCATAGTTCGGGAGAAGAGATTTATGATGCAGGCTTTGAATCCGACCATCGGAAATGACCGCCATGGAATTGTGCAGCGATCGGCCGCGGGGAAGATCGTTTCGCTGAATGCATCCGACCATCGCCGTAATCGACGCGGGAATAGATCGGGCGATGACATCGAGAGATTCCAGATTCTGGTCGATGAAATTGGGCTTCAGGAGCATGTCCTTGGGCGGATAGCCCACCAGCGCCA
>CAYMXC010000067.1:6161-10316 GCA_964394135.1 uncultured Phycisphaerae bacterium | reverse complement strand
AGATCGTCAAATGACCGCAAATACATTTCCATCTCTCTTGCCCGATATTCATGATCGTCTGCTCTGCGGCCAGGTGATTCCCGCCCATCCGCTAGCGCTTACAGACGATTTCAAACTAGACGAACGACATCAGCGTGCCCTCACCCGCTATTATCTGGCATGCGGCGCCGCAGGCCTGGCAGTCGCCGTCCATACCACTCAGTTCGCCATTCACAATCCGAAGATCGGCCTGCTCAAGCCGGTCCTTCAATTGGCAAAAGATGCCGCCGCCGGCTCCGATCCCATTCTCATCGCCGGCATCTGCGGCCCGACCTCACAGGCCGTATGCGAAGCCCGGCTTGCCCGCGATCTGGGCTATCATATCGGCCTGATCAGTCTCGGTGCATTGAAAGACGAATCCGAAGATCAGCTTATCGCCCATAGCCGGGCCGTCGCAGAGATCATTCCCATCATGGGCTTTTACCTTCAACCCGCCGTCGGAGGCAGGCTTCTCAGCGAATCATTCTGGCACAGACTTTCTGAAATTCCAAATCTAGTCGGAATCAAAATCGCCCCATTCAATCGATATCAGACTCTCGATGTCATTCGCGGCGTCGCTTTGTCCGGACGCTCCGACAAAATCGCTCTCTACACCGGAAACGACGACAATATCGTCATCGACCTGCTGACGCGATTTCGATTCGCCATCGATTCGGATAAAAATATCGAACTCAATATCGTCGGCGGACTCCTAGGCCACTGGGCCTTCTGGACCCGCCGGGCCGTCGAACTTCTCGATCGAATCAAAAAGGTCAAAGCCGCAGCTTTCGTCCCTGCCGAACTTCTCACTCTCGCCTCGCAGATTACACAATCCAATCAGGCAGTCTTCGATCCCGAACACGCCTTCGCCGGGTCGGTTCCCGGAATCATGTATGTTTTGAAACGTGTCGGACTCGCTTCCGCTATCTGCCTGTTTGATCCGAATGAAAAACTAGCCTCTGGCCAGACCGATCGCATCGATGCTATAATAACACGTTATCCGCATCTGACCGATGACGAGTTTGTGCGTGAGCATTTGGATCAATGGCTGAAACCCTGAAAAAAAATCGTAAATCGAAACTCGTTCGCGACCCGCAACGAAGTCGTAAAAAAATTCTCTATACCGCTGAAAAACTTTTTGCCCGGCGAGGCTTTGATGCCAGCGTCGATGATATCGCTGATCGCGCAGGTCTCAACAAGCGGATGATCTATCACTATTTCGGCAGCAAGGAAGGCCTTTGGAACGCCGTCCTGCTGCATCAATACGAAAAGGCGTCGCTGCCGGAGTTGGACCTTCCACAAAATATCGATTTGGTCGACATGGTCGAAATTCTCGTCGAAAAATATTACCGATTTCTCGCTGCCGACCCTAAGTTCGTTCGTCTGCTTATGTTCGAAAACCTCCGCCGTGGAAAATCCATCACTGCTATTCCCGTCGCAGAAACCAAGCTGCCTGTTTTGCAGTCGCTTACCGGTGCCCTAAAAAAAATCGAAACCAATCGATCACGCGGCGACCTCCTGCTGGCAGATCATCTGCTCATCGACTGCATCGCACTGTGCTTCTTTTTCTTCTCTAACCAGAGCACTCTTTCCGCCGCGCTCGGCGTCGAACTATCCGGGCAGGCTCAAATGGAACTTCGTATTCGGCATGTAAAATCGCTCCTGCGACGTGCCCTTGAGGAGAACAAATAATCAAATGGAAATTACCAGTATCTTCGACGTCCTCGGCCCAGTTATGATCGGACCAAGCTCCAGCCATACTGCAGGCGCCGTCCGATTGGGACTCCTGGCACGCACCGTCCTGGGCATCGAACCCCAAACCGCAGCAATAACCCTCCTTGGTTCGTTCGCCAAGACCGGACGCGGACACGGCACCGACCGCGCTATTCTCGCCGGACTTCTCGGCCTCCAGCCCGACGACCCCGACGTCCGTCGCGCACGCGAACTGGCTGATGCCCGAAAACTTCGTTTCTCTTTCGCCTTCGAACCCGCGGCTGAAAATATGCACCCCAACAGTGTTCGCATGGAACTCACCGCCGGCGATCGACGATCGATTCTCTGGGGCTCGAGCCTTGGCGCAGGCCAGGTGAAACTCTGGCAAATCGACGAATTTAAATGCGACCTCGACGGAAAATCGCCCTGCCTGCTCGTCTGGCACCTCGATCGACCGGGAAGCATCGGCCAGGTCGCCACCATCTGCGGCCGGCGAAATATCAACATCAGCCAGTTCAGCTGTCTTCGTGATCAACCCGGCGGAAATGCCCTCATGACCGTTATCCTCGACCAGGTTCCCGACGAAGATCTGCTCGACCTTGTTCGAGAAATCGAAAATGTCCGGCAGGTCCGAGCTCTCGATGCGCTCGAACCACCGCGACCCAAAAATCAATTGACCATACCCGAATCGCTTTGGACCGGGGATTTTTCCTGCGACGATTTCGCCAAAAAAATCATCGAGCTTGAGGCCAGAACCACAAGCCGGTCGGAAGATCAGGTCCGGCAGATTCTCGCTCAATTTTTGAAAGAAATGAAAAATTCCATCAGCGAGGCTCGTCAATCGGACCTGCTGTCTCCCAGCCGCCTTGTCGGACGTGAGCATGTCTTATGGAATGCGTATTTCTCCCGTCAGCCTTCGCTGCTCGGAAATATTTCCCAAGCCGTCGTTCGTGATGCCCTTGCCCTGGCTGCTTATAACGCCAAGATGGGCCGAATCGTCGCAGTTCCAACCGCCGGCTCTTGCGGAGTTCTGCCTGCCGTAATCATCAATCTTTCCGAGCATCTCGCCTGTCCGCCCGACTCAACTCTGTCAGCTCTGGCCGTTGCGGGAATGGTCGGCGCCATGATTGGTTCATGTGCTTCGCTCTCAGGCGCAGAGTGTGGCTGTCAGGCTGAGTGCGGCTCCGCTTCCGCCATGGCTGCCGCTGCCCTCGCCGCGATGAAAAATCAAACCGGTAAAACCATCCTCAATGCTGCCGCGCTCGCCATGAAAAATCATCTCGGCCTCACCTGTGACCCCGTCGCCGGACTTGTTGAAATCCCTTGTGTGAAACGAAACGCCTTTTCTGCACTCGCCGCACTGCTTGCATCTGAGCTCGCCTGTGCAGGTGTCGAAAGTGCCATTCCGTTTCGCCAGGTCGTTGAAACCATGCGCCAGACGGGAAAAATGATTTCGCCCTCGCTGCGAGAAAGCGCCGAAGCCGGACTCGCCGACACCCCAGCCGCACACGCCGTCATGCGAACGCTTTCCAGCTAAGAAGGTTTGTCTTCTTATTTCGATTCTTCCTTTGAGCGAGTATGGACCATAACCATCTCATGTCCATCGCACGATCGAATTACCCCAATTTCCGCAGTTGTTCGTAAGGTCAAATCCTTGTTTGCGATATTTCCAGGGCGGCCTTTTTCGCCGAGATGGTTGATAACCTGAATCGAAAATATTTGTGATTTTCCAGATACTGTAGAAGTTGGGCTGGTACAGAGAATTATAAACGTTGTCCCAAGTATGTTGTATAGTCTGCCTCTGAATCACCTTGAATGGCAGCAGGCCGTTTTGAACAAAAACCTTTACCGGTCCGCTCAGCTCAGCTCTGCTGGTTCATTACTCAGAATCCTTTCAACTTTTAAGACCTGCAGCAAAGACCTGATTGGCCAGATTGACGAAATCACTTACCGTCAGAGTTTCCGGGCGACGGGTCGGATCGATTTTCAGCTTGTTAAGTATTTGCCCAGCCGGAACTTGCTGATCTTCCGGCAGCATGCGAATCCAGCCGCCGCGAAGCGTTTTACGCCGGTGGCGGAACAATCGACTTACCAGTTCACGAAAACAGGTCTTTGATTGTATCTCTGTTTCTTTTTCGGGGTTATACGCGATCTTGACGATGGCCGAGTGAACCTTCGGCGGCGGCAAAAAAGCGCCGGGTGGTACGTAACTGATTATTTTGACAGATGATAGAGCCTGAACCAGCACGGATAATACGCCATAGTCTTTGCTCCCCGGCTTGGCGGCCATTCGAGCGGCGACTTCCTTTTGGATCATAACCGTCATAAAGTCAGGTGGTGTATCGAGATACAGCGATTCGACTATTATGACGCTTGCCACGTTGTAAGGCAGATTGGCCACCAGTGCCCATCGGCCGGCGGCGC
>CAYMXC010000067.1:0-6087 GCA_964394135.1 uncultured Phycisphaerae bacterium | reverse complement strand
ATTTAAATCGCCACGTTTGAGGATATCTTCTTCCACGATTGTGAAATTATCGGGAAAGTTACACGATCGTAGAACTTCGCAAAATCGCTTGTCGAGTTCGACACTGACCACATTTTGGGCCCGCTGAACCAGCAGCCGAGTCAGATTTCCGGGGCCCGGGCCGACTTCAAGGACAAGGTTGACGGCGGTCAGGTCGCTGTTTTCCACAACCAGATCCAGGTAGTGTTCGTCAACCAGCAGATGCTGGCCGAGACGGCGGGTCAGACGGATGGCCCGGTCGGAGATGAGTTGTCCAAGGTTTTGTTTTTTATTGACTTGCGCCACAGTGTACCCGAAGTAATCAATCTACGGTTCTTCGAACTCCTGAGCGATAATAAACTTGCGGAAAAGAAACTGCAACATTTTTACAGTAGTCGACTTGCCGCGATGTTACTCAGAGGAGAGGAAGAATGGGGTTTCGAGTGTCGGCAGGGCGTAAAAATCGTCGAGTGCGAGCGCGATGGCGCCGAGAGGAATGGCCTGGTCTGCCAGCTGCGACCATTCGATCTGAAGCTGATTGGTGGGTGGCGTGGTTCGTTCGGTGAGTACCTGCGACAGGACGGTGAGGAGCAGATCGCCGGCGAGGGCAATCTGACCGGCGAGGACGATTTTTTCAGGATTGAGGATATTTGCAAGGTTAGCCATGCCCAGCCCGAGCCAGCGTGCAACCTGTTCGATAGCGAATTTGGCGGCGGTTTGGCCATTTCTTGCCTGGGCGATAATGTCTTCGACCTGGATGTCGAGATTATCTTTTCCGATGAGTTTGCGGTAAAAGTCCAGGAGTGCAAATTCGGAGGCGAGGGTATTGAGGCAGCCGCGGTTTCCGCACTTGCAGAGCGGACCGGCGGGATCGACGCAGATGTGGCCGAATTTACCGGCTACGCCAGCGGCGCCGGCGTAGATTTTTCCATCGACCATAATACCGATCTGGATCTGGTCTGCGATATTGACGAAGATGAAGTTTTTTGTTTCCCTGCTGACGCCGACGCGGGCCTCGGCGAGGGTGGCCAGTCGTATGTCGTTTTCTATCCAGGCGTTGCATCCAAACTGATTTCGGATATATCGTCCGAGTTCGATTCCCTTCCACCAGGCGCCGAAATAGGTTTCGGTCAGGCATTGATCTTTGACGTTCAGGCGGCCTGGAACACCGAGCGCGATGCCGAGGATATCTTTGCGGGCACATCGATCTTCGATCAGATGGATCAGGCCTCGTCCGAGTGCGAGCAGAAGGTGGCTTTGATCTTCGGGGACGGTTGGATATTCTGTGTGGTGAGTAATCGGCCGGCCGAGGAGATCGGCCAGAACAAGTTGAATGCGATCGGGTTGGAAATATCCGCCGACGATGTAGTATCGCCTGGGGTTGATTTCGAGTAGTCGGGGTTTGCGTCCTGCCTTTGAGGGTCCTGCGCCGGTTTCGACGAGGAATTTTTCATCGAGAAGCGATTCGACATGTACCTGCATGGTTCCCTGCCGCATGCCGGTGAGGGCGACGATGTCGCGTCGAGCGAGGGTTTTTCCCCCTTTGAACAAGCTCAGGATCAATTGGCGGTTATATTGATTTACCTTATCGCGGCCGACCAAAGGGATGTCGATATTTTCGGTTTGTTTGGGCATGGATATTTCTCGGTTGCTCCGATTTTACCTCAAGGATGGCCCCATCATAGCCGGGGGACGATCGGGCGTCAAGGACAGTGCGGTTGTAAAAAGTTTGATGAAAGAGGCCAAAAGGATAAAAGTTTTTGATTTTTAGAGAAATTCCCTTGACGGGCAACACTCCAATCGGTAACCTAACACTCCAATTGGAGTGTCGATATTTTAACAATGGAGAACGCACGATGGATACCAAAAAAGTAACGATCATCGGTGGGGTTGGCAAGGATGGGGTTGATGAGCCGATAGGGCGTGTGGATTTTTTGATGGGCCAAATTATCAGTATTGTCGGGCCGACGGGTTCTGGCAAGACGACTCTGATTGACGATCTTGAGCTGTTTGCCAATGGGAATACGCCTTCCAAGCGTCAGGTTTTGATCAATGACGAGCCTGTGCCGGAGGAATTTATCACCGATCCATCGCGTCACCCCGTGGCTCTGATTACTCAGCATACGAATTTTTTGTCTGATTTGTCGGTTGAAAAGTTTTTGACGATCCACGCGACGATCCGGCAGAGCGGCAAGCCTGAGACTACGGTAGGTGCGACGCTGGAGTTTGCCAATCAGCTGACTGGCGAGGCCATCAATCTGGGATCAGGGATGACGGAGTTGTCTGGTGGCCAGACGCGGGCGCTTCTGATCGCGGACGCGGTGGTGATCGGCAATTCGCCGATTATTCTGCTGGACGAGATCGAAAATGCTGGGATTCATCGGACTCGGGCACTGGAACTTTTGAAGCAGTACGAGAAGATTTTTATTTTTGTGACGCATGATCCGCGAATTGCCCTTCTCTCGGATTTCCGGGTGGTTATGAAGAATGGTGCGATGCAGAAAGTGATTGTTACGGAGGATGAGGAGAAGCGGGTGGTTGAGGAGATCAAGAAGATGGACGACCTGCTTTTGGAATTTCGGGGTCATATTCGGGACGGATCGAAGTTGACGGAAAGCCTGCTGGAAGACCGGCTCAGGGCGATGGGATATATTGAATAAACATAAAACAGGAAGCAGAAGTCTGTTAACGACGGCGACACAAACGATCAATTGAATTACAAGGCAACATTTACAGGAGCAAACAAATGAAGACAGTAATATGTGCTGGTCCTCCGACGGTCGGAAAGACCACGGTTTTGAAACAGATCGTCAAGCGGTTATTGAACCAGGGATATACGGCGGCGTTTTTGAAGATCGACGTTCAGTTTGCGGATGAGGATGAGGTTTTCAAGGAGACGTTCGGCATTCCGACGAAGAAGGTGTATTCAGGGGAGCTGTGTCCGGACCACTGCAATGTTATGGTGCTGGGAGACGCGATTGAGTGGGCACAGGAGCAGAAGGTGGATTTTCTGATGGTGGAGACGGCAGGTCTGTGTTTGCGATGTTCGCCTTATATCGAGGGATCGCTGGGAATGGTAGTTCTGGAGGCGACGAGCGGAATGAATTTGCCGAGGAAGATCGGTCCGATGCTGTCGCTGGCGGATACAGCGGTGGTGACGAAAATCGATCTGGTTTCGCAGGCGGAGCGTGAGGTTTTTCGTGCACGGGTTCAAGAGGCGGCCAGGAGCGTTTATGTAGCGGAGGCGGACGCGCTGCGAGGAATCGGGATCGATCCGATTGTTCGAAAGGTCATCGCATCGCCGGAAGTCGAATATCCACTTTATCTGCGAGGTAATCCCCCGGTGGGAACGTGCACGATCTGCGTGGGCAAAAAGGAAATCGGATGGAAGCAGCATTTCGGGGTGGTGCGATCGCTGGAGAGCGAGATATTTTATCAGGGAGAATAAGTTGTGTCGAAGAGGATTTATTTTGGTAATGCTGCCAGCATGTTTATTGATTTTGTCAATTAATTCAGGAGTATGATCATGGAAAAGACAGAAACTATTTTGAAAAAGTTACCTGGTTTGGATTGCGGACTTTGCGGATCGAAAAATTGCACGGAATTTGCGGCGATCGTTGCCGACAAAGCGGAGGAGATCAAACGATGCGTTCACTTGAGCGATAGTCGAGTGGTCAGTAAAGTGGAGGGCACGTGCAGCGGTTGTTCGGCGGCGGGGAAGAATCAGGTTAAGGGGTGGAAGGACTCGCTGGGTCGGGAGTTCGATTTTATTCTGGATACCTTTGCCGATGAGCCGGGTCCGCGGGAGACGATTTTGCCGCACAATCCGCTGATTACGCGGGAGATGGATATCAAGAAGGGGGATATTCTTATCGGTCGGCCGCTGGGCATGTCGTGCGGATGTCCGATTACTCATTGCGGAATTGCCATGAACGTCGATCCGAGGACTGGTGTGATCGTGTGGTGTGTGACGGGGCCGTTGGGGCCGCGGGCTCAGTCGCACAAGGACATTGGATATTACAGTGCACAGGCCTACGAAGGTTTGATCAAAGATACGAACAAAGAGATCAAAATCGGGATGCGGTATTGGTTTTTGCCGCATCGGTGCATGCTGCAATGGCGGCATAGCGGGCTGGTGAATTTTGTGAACAATACACCGGTGGGCATGCAGGTTCGGATCGAAGGATTGTATATCGGATAGAGAAGGGTTGGTGTTCGCGGGCGCGGTTTTCTTTTCTCGCCATGCGACCGGATTGCGAAGCCTGCGCGGGGATGACTAGAGGCAATACGGCGGGTTCATAACTCGCGTTACAATCTTTCGTATGGATGGCGATGGGTGAAATGGCGTTTCGTGTTTGCCGGAGAATTTTGGCAGATGGAAATCCGAAAATCGCTTTCGATGGAATATTCTTGACGGTTCGATCGGCAGTGCGGTAATCTGAATATTTTATTAAAAGGATACGATAATCAGGATCGAGGTCCGCAAGAGAAATGGTTCCGTCAAAATGCAAGTCGTTTCGGACGGCCCTTTTTTTGGGGTTCATTCTCCTGCCTTTCATGAGCCTGCCGGTTTTGCCTTCGATTTATCGGCCGGTGAGTGTGATTCTTTTTGCCGGGACTGGGTTGATTATTCTAGTGTCGCGGCTGGCGAGGCGATCATTGCCTTTCGATGAATTCATTCTCTGCATGTTCTGTTTGATCAGCATGCTTCAATCAGTCCTGATCGTAGGATTGATTAATAACGATTATTTCAGATCGTTTCGTCATCTGGTCGTTCTTTTGCTCGGATTGTTGTCGTATCTTTCACTTAAACAGATTTTTCGACTTTATGGCATTGATTATGCGTTGAAGATCATGGCGGGGGTTTACGGCTTTATATTTGCTGTGGGGGTCATCGAAGTTTTGTGTATTCATCATATTCTTCCATGGTCGATCAAGGCGTTCATCTGCAAGGTTTTGAGCGGGCATGTGGTTCCACGGGTTCAGCTGGTGACCAGCGAAGCGTCGTGGGGGGCGAAGGTGCTGCTGTTCGGAATGCCGATTTATGTATTTCTTTACGTGCATTATAAGAAGAAAATTTACCTGGTTGGGGCGATCATTTCCTTTGTACTTTTTTGCTATACGCTTTCGTTGGAGGGATTTGTTGCCGGGGCTATTGCGGTGGTCCTTTTTGCCCTGATGAAATATCGGTCTTTTGTTGCCCATCCACGATACTTTCTTTATGTAGGGAGTTTTGTATTCGGTCTGGCCTTTGTTTTTTATCTGTCTTATCTAGTTTTTCCGAAAGGCGGGCAATATTATCTGTCGAGAATTCAGACGCTGAAGACGGGGAATCTGGAACGGATCAAGGAGCTTCCCTGTCATGATGCGTCGGTGTTCATTCGCATCTATTACCCCATTCTTGGGGTCTGGATGTTTGCAGATCGGCCATGGGGGGTTGGGGTGGGGGGTTGTGTTTTTTTGGGGGGGGGGGGGGGCTGCGGGGGCGCGGACCCCCGCCCGGCGCGGGGCCGCGGGGCCCCCGCCTTACAGTCAGTATTTCAAGGAATATATCGATCGTGTTGGCATCGACTATCGGAATTTTCCGGAGGTTGTCAATAATATTCGGATGGGCAACGGAGATCCGAAGAATCTGTATTCCAAGTGGCTGGCGGAAAACGGCCTGATTTCCGGGTGGCTGTTGATTCTCTTCGTGGGTTTTCATCTTTACTGCTTGCATTATGCGTCGGGCGATGGAATAATCACATATCGTAATTTATTGATTGCGCTGCTAGCGGTTAACTTTGCGATTCTCTTTCAGTTCGGTTCGTATGCGTATCTACCGTTGTGGTTTACTTTTGCGATGAACGCCGAGATGGAAAGAGTTCACCTGCTACCTTCGAAAGCTCGATAATGTCGGCAAAACGTATATTATGCGTGTTGAATCGTCTGCCTTTCCCGGTTGTGGGTGGGCGTGAGAAGATGCTTTGTCAGGCGTTGGATTTCATGTGTCGATCGTCGGCAGAGATTCACCTGGTGGTATTTGAACCGGAACACAAGTGGGATAATTTGCAGGAAAGAATAGAAGCT
>CAYMXC010000066.1:0-10372 GCA_964394135.1 uncultured Phycisphaerae bacterium | reverse complement strand
CCATATGAAAAACCAGATTGCAGGTAGCATCATCAGTACCCCTTTTCTTCATCGGCGGCGACCCTGCCCGCCTCACGAGCCATCAGATAAACGGCGATCAATCCCAGCAACGTATAAACGACGATAAAAGTGATCAGCGAGACCATCACGTGTCCCACCGGCAGCGACGAGGCAGAGTGTTGCGTTCTCATCACGTTGTAAACGATCCACGGCTGACGCCCCACTTCCGTCACGATCCATCCCAGCTCAGCCGCAAGGAAAGGCAGCGGAATCGTTAAAAACGTCGCCCACAACACCCATCGGTGGTTTTGCGGATTGCGTCGGAAATACCAGGCGAGTAAGCCTATGACAAAAAATAGCACTCCCAGCATCACCATCAACCGAAATGCGACAGCGGTGATCAAAACCGGCGGACGATCCTTGCTAGGAAACGATTTGAGTCCACGGACCTCGGCATCGGCTTGATGATAAGCCATCAGGCTAAGCGCCGAAGGCACTGCGCCGAACACATACCGGTTTTTTTCCAGTTTCTCGTCTGGAATTGCAAACAGGTAGATCGGTGCATGCCGTTGTGTCTGCCAGGTCGGTTCCATGGCTGCCAGCTTCGCCGGCTGGGTACGCGCCACCTCCCCGCCGTGCAGATGCCCCTGGACGCCAACGAAAACAGCAAAAACCAATGCGAAGTTCGCGCCGAGCCTGTACGTAGGGAGAAAAAAATCAACGTCCCTGCGGAGCAGGATATGATACGCGCTGACGCCCAGCATGAAAAATGCGGAGATCAGCATCGACGCCCCGAGCACGTGCAAAACCTGCTGAATCCCAAAAGGATTGGCAATCAGCGCCCAAAAGTCCGTCAACTCCGCTCTGCCGTTGCGAATGGCATATCCGACAGGATGATTCATCCACGCGTTGGCGGCGAGAATCCAGAACCCGCTAAGCCAGGCCGCCAGCGCCACCAGCCAAATCGAAGCAGAGTGCACCTTCGGCGACACACGGTTCCATCCGAACGCCCACACCGCAATAAAAGTCGATTCCAGAAAAAACGCCGTCGTCGTCTCGATCGCCAGCAGTGGGCCGAAAACGTCACCAACGTATTTTGAAAAACGCGACCAGTTGGTGCCGAACTGAAATTCCAGCGTCAGGCCCGTAACCACTCCGATCACAAAATTAATGATCAGCAATCGGCCCCAGAATCGGGCATGACGCTTGTATAACTCGTCTTTCGAAATGACATACCGCGTTTCAAAAATGCCGATCAATACCGGCAGCCCAATGGAAAGCGGAACAAAAATAAAGTGAAACAACGTCGCCACGGCGAATTGCAGACGGCTTAGCATTACAGTATCCATGAAAAACCCCTCTGTTTCATGACCGCACCCATTATATGAAAGTGTATGTACTTTACCACTTCGCGATATATTTGGCAATTTTTAATCGGCGATAACGGGAATGGGAAAAAGTGAATTGCCGGATACGCTGAAAGACGATCTTTTTCATTTTTTAACCTTATCAGTGGCAAAGTGTCTGCAAAATTCAGGCTCGCAGACTGTCATTATGTCATTTGCTTCCAACGCAACTTTCATAAAGTTCGGTGTTATAATTATTTGAAGAGGCTTTCCAAACTTTCTTGAGTTTGGTATGTCTTTTGCATTGTCTATTCTCGAATAACATAAGGAGGCTTGAAAATGTCCAGATTTATGAATGATGTTAAGACCGCGATGCTCCTGGCAACCTTAATGGCCATTTTTGTCGCCGCGGGTTACGCCATTTTTCACGGGACGCAGGGAATTATCATCGGCCTGCTCTTCGGTGGACTGAGTAACGTCATCGCTTACTTTTTCAGCGACAAGATCGCTCTGATGAGTATGGGCGCAAGACCCCTGTCAGAAGAAGAGGCGCCGGAAATTCATCAGATCGTCCGAAATCTTGCCGGCCGGGCCAATATTCCGGTTCCCAAAATCTATATCGCTCCGACCGAGGTGCCCAACGCCTTCGCCACGGGACGCAATCCGAAACACGCCGTCATATGTCTCACCACGGGCATCATGCGAATGCTTGATCAGAACGAATTGACGGGCGTAATCGGCCACGAGTTGTCGCACGTAAAGCACTACGACATATTGATTACGACGATCGCCGCCACGATTGCCGGCGCAATCAGCGCCCTGGGTTACATGCTGTATTTCATTCCGATTGGACGCAGCAGTGACGACGACGAAGGCGGCAATCCGCTGGCTGCTTTGGCAATGATCATCCTGGCCCCGATCGCCGCGGCGCTGATTCAGATGGCGATTTCGCGAAAACGCGAATACAACGCCGACAGCTACGGCGCGGAACTCGCGGGCAATCCGATGCCCCTGGCCACAGCATTGGAAAAATTACAGCTCGGCAACAAGCAAATGCCTATGCACCTGGCCAATCCGTCTCAGGCAAGCATGTTTATCGTCGAGCCGTTCACGGGCCAAAGCCTGATGAACCTTTTCAGCACGCACCCGTCGGTCGAAAAACGCGTGCAGGCCCTGATCGGCCGGCCGAAGACGGGTTTCATCTATTAAAAATAGAAAAAGCTGACAACTAAGAACGATCAGCCTGGAAGGGAGACAAGATCATGGCAAGACTAGACAAACTGACAGTAAAAGCGCAGGAAGCGATAGCCGGGGCGCAAAACCTGGCGAGCAAACATAATCATTCGGTAATCAGCGGGCTGCACCTGCTGGAGAGTTTGCTCCAGGAAGGCCAAACCGGTCTGGCGGCGAGTTTGCTGGCCAAGATCGGCGTAAATTACAATCAGGTGCTATCAGCGGCGGAAAGCGAACTTCGGCGTCTGCCCACCGTTACGGGCGTCACGCCCGCGCCGGACCAGGAGTTTATGGAAATTCTAAACGCCGCCCAGACCGAGGCCACGCAACTCAAAGACGCATACATCACCATCGAACATCTGCTGCTGGCGCTGGCAACCGCCAAAGGCACAGCCAAGGAAATTCTTTCCATCTTCGGCGTCGATCACGATCGACTTCTCGAGGCGATGAAGGAACTCCGCGGCGCACAGTCGGTCACCGATGAACACGCCGAAGAAAAATACAACGCACTGCAGCGATACGGGCGGGATCTGGTTGAAATGGCGAGGCAGGGCAAGCTCGATCCGGTCATCGGTCGAGACGAGGAAATTCGCCGGTGCATGCAGGTCCTCTCGCGGCGAACGAAAAACAACCCCGTCCTCATCGGTGAAGCCGGTGTCGGCAAAACCGCCATCGTCGAGGGCCTGGCCCAGCGAGTCGTCGACGGCGACGTGCCAGGCACATTGAAGGATAAGCGAATCGTCGCACTCGACATGGGCGCCCTGATCGCCGGTGCCAAATTCCGCGGCGAATTCGAAGACCGGCTCAAAGCGGTGATCCGCGAGGTCGTGGAGTCCGACGGGCAGATCATCCTGTTCATCGACGAACTGCACAACGTCGTCGGCGCCGGACGGGCCGAAGGCTCGATGGACGCCGGCAACCTGCTCAAACCGGCCCTGGCACGCGGCGAACTGCGGACGATCGGCGCAACCACACTGGACGAATATCGCAAACATGTCGAAAAAGATCCGGCACTGGAGCGACGGTTCCAGCCGGTCTTCGTGTCCGAGCCGACGGTGGAATACACCATCGCCATCCTTCGCGGCCTGAAGCCCAGATACGAAATGCATCACGGCGTGCGAATCACCGATCCGGCGATCATCGCAGCGGCCACGCTCTCCCAGCGATACATCACCGATCGATTTTTGCCCGACAAGGCCATCGATCTGATCGATGAGGCGGCGGCGAAGGTCCGCATCGAAAACGACTCGCTGCCGAGCGAACTCGATGAAATCCGGCGCAAGATCATGCAACTGGAAATCGAACGCGAAGCTCTCAAGAAGGATTCCGACCCCGCAACACAGGACCGGCTAGAGAGAATGGAAAAACAATTGGCGGACCTGAAGGAAAAAGATAAACAGTTGACCGGACGATGGGAGCACGAGTCGTCGATTCTCCACAACATTCGAGCAATAAAGGAAAAGATCGACCAAGCCCGCGTCCAGTTCGAAAATGCCCAGCGGCAGGGCAAGCTGGAAGAAGCGGCCAGACTGCGATACGGAACAATGGTCGATCTGGAAAAACAACTCGGCCAGGCCCAGGACCAATTGGCGACCATGCAGCAGGACGGCAACTGTCTGATACGCGAAGAAGTGACCGATGACGAAATCGCTGGAATCATCAGCAAGTGGACGGGCATTCCCGTTTCCAAGCTGATCGAAGGTGAAAAACAAAAACTTATGCACATGGAAGAACGGCTGCGAAATCGCATCGTGGATCAGGAAGAAGCAGTGCAGGCCGTCTCCAACGCCGTGCGGCGTTCCCGCTCGGGTTTGAGCGATCCGCGCAGGCCCATCGGAAGTTTCCTCTTCCTCGGCCCAACCGGTGTGGGAAAAACAGAACTGGCCAAAGCATTGGCCGAATTTCTCTTCGACACGGAAGAGGCGATGGTGCGAATCGACATGAGCGAGTTCATGGAGCAGCATTCGGTCGCCAGGCTGATCGGCGCGCCGCCAGGATACGTCGGATATGAAGAAGGCGGACGATTGACCGAAGCGGTTCACCGTCGGCCATACTCCGTGATCCTTTTCGACGAAGTGGAAAAAGCTCACCGCGACGTTTTCAACGTGCTGTTGCAGGTGCTCGACGACGGTCGGCTGACCGACGGGCAGGGCCGAACGGTCGATTTCCGCAATACGGTCATCATCATGACCAGCAACATCGCTTCCGATGCGATTTATAAATTGACGGAAGAAAAAGCCCAGGACTGGGAAATCGAAGCCCATGTCAAAGACGCCCTGAGGCAGTATTTCCGCCCGGAGTTTTTGAACCGGCTGGACGAAGTCATCGTGTTCCATCCGCTGAGCCGCGATGATCTGATCAAAATTGTGGATATTCAATTGCGATATCTGCGGCAACGGCTCGCGGAGCGAAACCTGACGATGGAAATCACCGATGAAGCAAAAAACCTTCTGATCGAACTTGGGTACGATCCAGCGTATGGAGCACGCCCCCTCAAGCGGATGATCCAGAAGAACATCGAAAACAGCCTGGCCAATGAAATCCTGTCCGGCAAGTTTATCGCCGGCGATACGGTTCTGGTCGATGCATCGCACGGCAATTTCCAGATTCGCCGCGGCGAACCGCAGGAGGCCCAGCCCCACAGCAAGACCAAAACCAAAGTCGTCTCGTCGAAAGTGGTGAAAGAATAAAAAATTTGAAATTAGCAACCGTACCGCGCCCCAAAGTCAGCGGGTGCGGTATGGTTTTGTTCCAATCCTCGAAGCTATCTTCCAATCTGAGTCGGTGTCTTGCGGAACTTCGGCCAGGGGCTCTGGGCCAACGACGCCGAACCCTTGATCGCATAAAACCGTTTATCCCATGAGCCGATATACACTGTCCCGTCCGGCGCAACAGCGGGCGACGACCAGATTTCCGCTTCGGTAGCATACTCCCATCTCTTGGTCCCGTCGGGATTGACGGCATAGAGCTTGTAATCGTCCGACCCGATATAGATCGTCCCATCGGCGGCCACAGCGGGCGAAGAGGTCCATATCCTGGCGCCAGTCACAAATTCCCATTTTTTAGTGCCGTCATGATTGAAGGCATAGAGTTTGGTGTCCTGTGCGCCCACGTAGATCGTCCCATCCGGCCCGATCGCCGGCGATGAACGAACCATCAGGTCAGTTTTATATGCCCATTTCTTTGTGCCGTCGGGTTTGAGGGCGTATAGGTTTTTTTCGTCCGACCCGACATAAATCGTCCCGTCGGCGCCGATGGCCGGCGAAGACATCACGTTTTCTTCCATACGAAAGCTCCACTTTTCGGTGCCGTCGGCAGGATTCAGTGCATATAGCTTATGGCTGAAAGACCCGATGTATACTGTGCCATCGCTGCCGATGGCGGGCGAACCGATCACCACAAAACCGGTATCGAACTCCCATTTCTTCGTGCCGTCGGATTTGATCGCGTAAACCTTGCCGTTGTCCGATCCGACGTAAATCGTCCCGTCTGTGCCGATTGCCGCCGACGATTCCACCGAATTGCCGGTATCGTATTCCCACTTTTTCGTGCCGTCAGGATTCACTGCGTAAACCTTGCCGTCCAGCGACCCGACATAGATTATGCCGTTCGATCCGATCGCCGGCGCAGTGATGATCCACCCGCCCGTGAGAAACGTCCACTTGATGCTGCCGTCATTTTTCAGTGAATACAGGTATCCGTCGTTGGAACCAACGTAGATCGTTCCGTCCGGCGCAACCGCCGGAGTAGAGCAGATTCCACCGCCGGTCAGCAAATCCCATTTCTTGACGGCAATCTGCTCAAACATCGCCTTGACGGTCTTATCGGAATCAAGCGTAAGGACCGCCGGATTGGCCGTTCCTGTAATCGCCCCCTCCCATCCGACAAACATCCAGCCGGATGCCGCCGTCGCCGCCAGGTTCAGCATCGCGCCATGCTTATACGCGCCGCTCGCCGGAGCGACCGTGCCCTGGCCCTGAATATTGACGGTCAGTTGACAGGAATTAGAATCCGGCAATATAGTGGGCGTTGCAACAGGATTGGTGTTCGAGTCCGAAGAATCCGTGTCGCCGCTGGCGGGCGGATTGGTATTGTCCGACGGTGTCGCGCAGCTACCAGCGAAAAACATCACGCCCAGGCCGACCAGCAATATGCCCACAATCAAATGATGCAAACAGAAAGTAAAAATCAACCCATACGGTCTTACGAAAAATTTTGAAGATGACATTGGTTCCCCCCTTTTGATATCAAAACCATACCTCCTATTATAAGCCCGATTTTCCGCTTTTCCACACATCTGCCGATATCTTTAAATGATTCGGATTCATCCACTAATAGTTTGAAAACAAAAATATCATAAACTTGATTAAAGCAATCAAATTCATTTCGATCACCAAATGCGACGATGGAATTTCTCTTGATATGCCGTAGCACATAACATAGTATCGTGTTACGAGAAAAGTATACGCGAGGGATTCGATATGCACATGGCTAACGAACTGCTGACGCCGACGGTCGCCCTTGGAAGCGGCCTTATCGCCCTGGCCGGCATCGGCCTTGCCGCCAGGCGGATCGCTCACAAGGCCGATTCAAACCTGGTGCCGCTGATGGGCGTCATGGGCGCATTTGTCTTTGCCGCACAGATGATCAATTTCACCCTGCCGGCAATGGCGGGAACCAGCGACCATATGGTGGGAACGATGTTCCTGGCGATTCTCCTTGGGCCAAGCGCAGCCGTTATCACCATGGCGGGCGTACTGCTGATCCAGTGCCTGGTCTTTCAGGACGGCGGACTATTGGCACTGGGGGCCAACATCATCAACATGGGGATATTGCCGGCCTACGCGGGATACGCGATATGGCGGCTGATGATAGGACACAATGAAAAATTATCCATGGGCCGATTGATACCGGCAGCATGGACGTCGGCATTTGTAGCGGTGGCGCTGGGCGCAGCTGCGGTCTGCGTCGAAGTGGGTCTGTCAAATATGCTGACCATTCCACTCGCCACTTTTTCCCTGGCGATGATCGGCGTCCTTCTCATCAGCGGGGCCATCGAAGGATTGATCACCTGCGCAGTACTGATTTTCCTCTATCGGCTTTATCCAAATCTCGCCCTGCGAACGATCGACTGGCAGAATCGACGACTGGAAATGCGAAGCGTGCTCATCCTGTTTACCGTGCTGGCGGCGGTAATCGGATTAGCGATTTCCTGGCTGGCAAGCCCATATGCCGACGGATTGGACTGGGCCGTATATGAAAGACAGTCCGGAGCGCTGAAAGCGAAAACCGCCCTGGCCGAAAAAGTGGACGACCTTCAGGCCCGCTATTCCCTTCTGCCGGATTACAACAAACGAGACAGCGAACTGGGAAAAACGGCACCGCAAGAACCTGACGAACAAACGCAGGCAACTTCCTGGCCGAATGTCGATTTCTGGACCAGTTTTTCAGGCATCCTCGGCGTGGGATTGACCATGGGATTGATCTGGGGCGTGGGACGACTGCTCGCTGCACGACGCAATCTGAAAGCAGGCTGACTATGCACCATCATTTTATCGATCGCTATGCCCGGGAAGATTCGATCGTTCACAAGCTTGACGCGAGAACAAAACTGATTGCCGCGTTTGTATTCTCCGCATATGTTGTGTCAATTCCGAAATATCAGATCGCCCCGATGGTGCCGCTGGTGATTTTTCCGTTCGCCTGGATCACGCTGGCCCGGATTCCATGGAAATTCGTAGGTAAGCAGATACTGATCTGCAGCCCATTCATCATAACTCTGGGACTCTTCAATTCTCTGTTCGATTCGACTTCGCAGCGGTTCGTTTTCAACGGCCGAGTTTGCAATCTGCCAGGTGGTGTACTGGTGGCAGCAAACCTTGTGGGAAAATATCTGCTGGGTATCTCGTGCCTGATCGCCCTTTCGAGCACAACGCGGTTTGACCATCTGTTGCTGGCGATGCGGAAATTCCATCTGCCGAAAATCTTTGTCCTGCAATTATATTTTCTCTATCGATATCTGTTTGAACTGATCGAACAGGGCCATGAAATTCTTCGTGCCCGACAGGCGAGAGCCATCGGCCGCCTGACCTTCCGCAATCGCGTGCGAAGTTCTGCAGGTATGGTCGGCGTGCTCTTCGTCCGATCGTATGAGTCGTCCATCCGAATCTTTCAGGCCATGGAGGCGCGATTATACGACGGCGAACTGCGAACGGCGAGTGAATTGCATTTTCATCTCACTGACGCGGCGGCATTCGGGTTGGCGATGATTTTTTTAATTTTCTGTTATCTGAGCAGAGCGGTATGACAACAACATCGGCCATCGAGGCTCAAAACGTGGTTTACAGTTATCCGGACGGCACGTCAGCATTGAAAGGCGTGACCTTTTGCGTCCGACCGGGGGAAAAAATCGCTCTGGTCGGCCCCAACGGCGCCGGCAAGAGCACGCTGCTTCTGGCACTGACGGGCTTCGTCAATTTTCAGGGAACTATCGAGATCGTCGGCGAGAAATTGACCAGCGCCAGTGTCAAAGCCGTCAGGCGAAAACTGGGAATCGTTTTTCAGGACCCCGATCATCAGCTTTTCATGCCGACGGTCGAAGAAGACGTTGCATTCGGACCGATGAACATGGGCATGACGCCGGATCAACTTGAGCATAACGTTGTGTCGGCACTGGAGCAGACCGGCACGAGTCACCTTCGCGGCAAAGCGGCCCATCACCTCTCCGGCGGCGAAAAACGGCGGGTGGCGATCGCGACGGTTTTGTCGATGCAGCCGGAGATTTTAATCATGGACGAGCCGGCAAGTAACCTGGACCCTCGCGGGCGGCGAAGCCTGATCAACCTGCTGAAGTCCATGCCGCAAACGCTGCTGATAGCTGGCCACGACCTGGAAATGCTGCTGGAGCTTTGCCCGCGTGCCCTCATTCTTGACGACGGACAGATCGTGGCAGAAGGACCAACCTCAACACTCTTTGCCGATCAGGAAACGATGCAGCGCCACGGCCTGGAGGTGCCGGGGGTGCTTCGTCGGCCAATCGCATAATTTACATTGAAAAAAAGAGAGCTTTTTTCGCTTCCAAAGTCGTAAAATTGTTGAAAAATAGTTCATTTTTAGTGCGCGCCATAATATAATCCCTTATAAGATAAAAGGATAGGATACTAGTTTGTAACACACCTTACTGAACTGTAAATTGAGGTCAAGGAGCATATAGATGAAGATCGGATTAATCGGGTGCGGAACGCACGGACGGTTTGCGGTAATTCCGGCAATACGGGAATTTTCACGTCGCGGTCAATTGACGGCGGTGTCGGACTTAAATCAGAACAATCTCGATCAGGTATCAGATGTGGCAAAATACACGGATTACCGGCAGATGCTGGCGAAGGAACCATTGGACCTTGTGTACGTTGCAACGCTGCTGGACACTCACCGAACCATCGTTGTTGAAGCACTATCGGCGAACAAACACGTGGTCTGCGAGAAGCCGATGGGGCAAAATGTGGATGAATGCCGCGAGATGGTGTCGGCGGCACAAAAGACCAATCGCAAGCTGGTAATCACATTCGAATCGCGTTATGTGCCCCAATATCGCATAATTCGGGAATGGATCGACGCCGGTTTTCTTGGGCGGGTTGAAGCAGTTCATCTTCAATATTTCTGGGACGGGCACAAGAATTTCGGACCGATGGCGGATCGGCGGGCGAGGCTGATGCGGCAAGCGGGCGGGTTCGACTGCGGTATTCATAAATTGGATCTAGCCCGATTCTTCGGGCGTGGAAACTGGAAGACCA
>CAYMXC010000065.1:0-10376 GCA_964394135.1 uncultured Phycisphaerae bacterium | reverse complement strand
AGTGAGAGTATAAAATATGAACGGTTTCATGTATATAAAAGGATTCTGAATGGTTGACGATCAAAATCAACAAAACAAAAATAACTTTGATGAAGGCAATAATCGCCCCAAAAATAAGCGAAACGGAAACAACGGTTCGCCGGGATTACCGCCCATCAAGATCACACGAGGCGGTCTGAGCTGGCTGATTTTCCTCGGTTTGGCGCTGGCAATGATTGCACTGCTGAGCAAGAGCTATCAAAAACCGACAAATCTGACTATCGACCAATTTTTCGCAAAACTGGATAATCGTGACATTGCGGAAATCGTTCTGAAAGATGAAGCGATCACAGGAAAACTGCGCAGCACAACCGGGCAAAAACCCGGCACGCCTTTGGATTTCGAAGTGCCATATCCGCCCAAAGCCATCGATTCACGCTTCATGGAAAATCTGACGAGTAAGGCACAAAAAGCCGGCACGTCACTCCGTTGGGAAACATCGGACAACTTTTTAATCCAGGTGCTTGTGCCGCTGGTCCCGTGGCTCCTGATCTTCGGATTTATCTGGTTCTTCGTTTTCCGACAACTGCGTAATACCGCAAGCGGTGCGGGCGTTCTCGGGAATTTCGGACGAAGCCGGCATCGCCTTCTGACCAAGGAACACACCAATGTGACATTCGACGATGTGGCGGGAATCGATGAAGCAAAGGACGAAGTAAAAGAGATCATCGAATTCCTTCGCAATCCCAAAAAATTTCAGAAACTCGGCGGACGCATTCCGCGGGGAGTATTGCTGGTAGGCGAGCCGGGATGCGGAAAAACGCTGCTCGCCAAAGCCATCGCCGGTGAGGCGGATGTGCCATTCTACTCCATCAGCGGTTCGGACTTCGTTGAAATGTTCGTTGGCGTGGGGGCTTCACGAGTTCGCGATCTGTTCACACAGGCCAAGGCCAACTCGCCATGTATCATCTTCCTGGATGAAATCGACGCCGTCGGACGACGCCGCGGCGTCGGATTCAACGGCGGCGGACACGATGAAAGGGAACAGACACTCAATGCCATCCTCGTGGAAATCGACGGATTCGACAGCTCCGATCAGGTCATTGTGATCGCGGCGACAAACCGCGCGGACGTCCTGGACCCGGCGCTCACTCGCCCAGGACGCTTCGACCGGCAGGTATTTGTACCCCTGCCGGACATCAAGGGAAGATACGAAATTTTGAAAGTGCACGGCAAAAAAGTTCGACTGGGACCGAAAGTCGATATGTGGCAGCTGGCCCGCGGTACGCCCATGTTCAGCGGCGCGGACCTCGCCGCGATCATCAACGAAGCGGCAATCGGAGCCACCATGGCAAACAAAGATTACATCGAAATGGAGGATCTGGAAGAAGCCAGAGATAAGGTTCGCTGGGGCAGGGCCAAAAAATCGCGAGTAATCGATGAACGCGAAAAAAACGTCATCGCCCATCATGAAGCAGGCCATGCCATAGCGTCTGAGCTGGTGGAAGGAGCAGACCCAGTCCATAAAGTCAGCATCATCCCACGCGCCACTGCAGGCGGAATGACCATGATGCTGCCGGAAACCGATCGCCACCTCTACTCCCGCCGATACGGCATGGCCATGATCCAGGTTATGCTGGGCGGACGCGCAGCTGAAGATATTACCTGCGGCGATATCTCAAGCGGAGCATCCGACGATATCAAACGGGCAACGAAATTAGCTCGAACCATGGTCTGCGAATGGGGCATGTCCGATCTGGTCGGAACTATCAAACTGGGTTCTGAAATGGAAACCCCCTGGCCAACCGAAATGAACAACAAGGAATACTCCGAAGCAACCGCGCAGGTGATCGACCGCGAAGTTTCCCAACTGGTCCGCCAGTCCTATTCCAACGTCAAACAATTGCTGCTGGACCACAAAACCGAACTGGAAAACCTCGCTGCAGCGCTGCTGAAATACGAAACACTGGAGGCCGACGAAGTCAAACGGGTCATCCACGGTGAAAATATCCAGAAACCGACCGTCAATGAATTGCTCGACACCGTGGCCCAAAATG
This sequence comes from uncultured Phycisphaerae bacterium, assembly GCA_964394135.1. GTDB lineage: Bacteria > Planctomycetota > Phycisphaerae > JAAYCJ01 > JAAYCJ01 > CAYMXC01. The sequence continues at coordinate 8,340 of CAYMXC010000065.1, read as the reverse complement.
TCAGTGATAACGTCAAATGGAGCAGACCACAGGAAATTAAGGAAAAACATGATTGATCGACTACGTTCGTATGATTTTCATTGACAATCCCGCTGACGGCGATAGTCTAATGGTAAAATAAGGCACATGTAATTTAACATAAAATAGGAACACTGAAGTGACATACAGTCCACCGGAAATTCCAGTCGAAGCTCAAAAAATTGCAAAAAAATTCTTTGAACGGGCCCAAACCGTGGCCGAAACGCGTAATTACGATTATGCCATCGAACTATACCTGCAGGGTTTGGACAAAAATCCACAGGATGTTGAGGCAGGACACAAGCAACTGCGAGAAGTAGCGATCAAACGAAAACTGACGGGCGGCAAAAAAGTCGGAATCCTGGAAACCCTCAAACGAAGCACCTCCGGCAAAAAAGACTCAACCCATGGAATGCTCAATGCGGAATATTTCCTTGCAAAGGATCCGTTCAACGTGAGCTACGCCGAAGCTATGGTAAAAGGCGCAGACAAAGCCGAACTACCTGACGCATTGAAATGGGCGCTTGACGTTCTGCTGGAATTGGCCCGGCAGGAAAAAAAAGTCAACGCCGGCCGGCTGCTGACAATCAAAAATCTCTATGAAAAACTGGGCGACCATTACGACAAATGCGATAAACCAAATCTCGCAATCGAATGCTATCAGGGCGGAGTCGCGGCACTCGAAGCCGGCATACAGAGCAGCGAAGGCAGAAATCTCGATTTCGCATCAATTCAAAGAGACTTGGCGGGAAAATTGACGATTCTCCGAGGAAAATATGAACGGGCAGACTCCTTCCGCGATTCCATCCAGAATGCGGACGCACAAAAGGAACTGCAGGACAAGGGGCGAGCCGTAAAAGGCGAGACCATGTACGAAAACCTGATTCAGAAGGCTCGGGAAGAACTAAAGGTCAACCCCGACGTCGCGGGCAAAATCAATGCGCTCGTGGATTTGCTGCTCCAGCGGGGAAAGCCTCGCGATGAAGATGAGGCCATCGAAATCCTGCAGAGCAATTTCGACCGAACAGGCCAATACAGCTTCAAAATGCGGGCGGACGATATCCGAATCCGGAAATTGAATCGAGACGTACATGCAATCAAGGCAAAACTAGCAGGTAAAGAAACCGATCCCAAAGCCCAGGCCGAATTCCAGCAGGCAGTCAAAAAACTGCAGGACCTCGAGTTGTCGGTCTTTAAAGATCGGGTAACCCAATATCCCACAGACAGCAAAATAAAGTTTGAATACGGAATGCGGTTATACAAATCAAAACAATATGACGAAGCGATCCCCATGTTCCAGGAATCCATGGGAGACCCCCGCGTGGCCGTCAAAGCAAAATTTTACATCGGCATCTGCTTCTTCCAGAAGGGTTGGCATCAACAGGCTGCAGATATTTTAAACCAGGCCATCGAAGGCTATGAGGCCGAAGGGGACAGCTTGAGCAAGGAAATGCATTATTACCTGGGTCGGGCTTACGAAAAAGCGGGCCGAAACGACGACGCACTCAAGGCCTACAACAAGCTCATCCAATGGGACTTCAACTACCGCGATGTCAGACAACGGATTGTTCAGATGCAGAAATAATCTTTTTCTTGCCAACAGTGCGCAAATGTTGATGTCTGCCTTTGTAAAACGACCTGGTTTTTCAATTTTCAATCTACTGAATATGTGATAAAATAAAATTATCGAATCTGCCAACATAAGGAGTTGTTTCGATGTCGAAAATCGTAAGTATGCTTTTGGCAATATTGTTGTCGCAGGCAGCAACAGCCCTGGCCGCCGAAGAAGGACCCAAACAGGTCAACTTGCTGCCAGACCAGAGTTTGGCGCTGCCATGGATTGTCGGATTCGGCATCTTCGTGGGGATTTTCATTGCGGGTTTCAAACATCCCGGCCGTACGCATCTGGATTAGTTCCAAAAAATGTAACAAAACGGTGGAGGTGAGATATGCGAAACTATCTTATTGTGGGGCTTGTCGTTTTGAATGTCATTCTTGTCGCAGTGGCGGCTATAAGCTTTTTCCATCTCCCCGCCGCCAATGCCCAGCCGATGGGTATGTCAGGCAACTTTCTGATGGTGGCTGGGGCTATCCTGGGCAGCAAAGCCAACGTCGTCTACGTCGTTGACCTGGAAAACAGGCAATTGAACGCCTTTTTCTATGACCGAGCGACTCAGGAAGTGAGTTTGGTTGGTTCGCGAGATTTGATACGCGACCTGGCCTCCGGCGAAAAAATTACACGTCCACCAACAGGAACAGGTATACGGACGCGCAGGCCTCCGACTCGTTTCTGATAATAGACGTTCAAATGGCCTATATTTCTTTTTAAAAAGATTTGCCGAAGAGGAGTACATAGCATGGATCGAAAAAATATTACTATCATATCGCTTGTCGCCACCGCCTTTGCCCTGATGATCCTCCTGGTCCTGATCCAGCTTTACACCAAGCCACAGGTCGTTATGGCTGGCGGTATGCAGGCCCGCGGCGGCGATTATTGTGCTACCATCTCGCAAACCGCTTCCGACGAAGAGGCTCTGTGGGTGCTCGATTCCCGATCCAAAACTGTCGGAATCTACCAATACGACAACAATACACGCAGGATAGAATTGCGAAAGACCTTCCCCATCGCCCAGCTGGAACAAATCCCTCCTCGCTGAAAGTCGGGCCCCTTGTCGCCGTAAATCCGAACTACGAACTATATAAACAAATTCACGTTGCCTCTTTCGGCACAATCCAGGTAACTAGCGACACCACCCGCTTCGACTCCATCGATAAGCTCCTCAGGTTTGATCCCCATCAGGTCCATCGACATCGAACAGGCCACCAGCTTCACACCATTGGCTTTCGCCGTTTTGATCATTTCACCCAGGGATAAAACGCTTTTCTTCCTCATGATCTTTTTCATCATCCACGTGCCCATCCCGCATATATTCATCTTCGACAGCGACAGCTTTTCTGCCCCACGCGGCATAAACCACCCGAACATTCGCTCCACAAGATTCTTCCGAACCATAGACGCCTCGCGCCGCCGAAGAATATTCAAACCCCAGAAAGTGAAAAATAGCGTCACCTTGCTTCCCATGGCGGCAGCGCCGTTTGCAATTACAAAAGCGGCCAAGGCTCGATCCAAATCGCTACTGAACACAACGATAGTCTTTTGCTTGTGCGGCTTCGTCTCATTGACCGGACACGCGATCTTCTCCTCCGACTGCCGGACGACCGTTGCACGATATGCTCCGCCTATCGGCACAAGCTCTGCCAGACGATTACAAGTGCTTCGACACCAGGCGACAACATCGCCGGCAAATGCGGGATCCCGTGTGGTAATACTGACGGCTTCACCCTCGGCGACCGATTCCAACTCCTGCTTAAGACGCATAATCGGTCCAGGACACTGCAGCCCGCAAACGTCGATATCCTTTACGATTTTTGCAGGATTTTCAAATCTTCCCGTTCCGACGCTGGCTTCCGCAACTGCATCTACCGAACATCGCTTCCCCCCATTTCCAAACTCGCCGCTGGTTTTGTGGTCCAGAACCGAAACGCCCTTGAACATTTGATAGGTTTTATACCCGCCGTTAAGATTGCGGCAGCGATAACCGTTCTGTAAGAGAATTCGGCAGGCTACATAACCTCGCAGACCAACCTGACAGAATATGAGCAGTTCCTTATCCTTCGGCAGTTCGGCTAGCCGTTCACGAAGATCATCAATCGGAATATTGATCGCACCGGGAATGGTTCCTGCCACGAATTCGCCAGGTGTGCGAACGTCCAAAATGATTTGATCGTCGCGTGGATGATCAACATCTTGAACATGACACAATAGCACGTCGCCATCCAGGACGTTCGATGCGACAAAACCGGCATAATTGACAGGATCCTTGGCCGAGCCGTACGGCGGCGAGTAGCAGAGCTCCAGATCCTTAAGATCATATACGGTCATCCCCGCTCGCATCGCAGTAGCCAGTACATCAATTCGTTTATCCACTCCCTCACCCCCCACCGCCTGAGCTCCAAGAATCTTTCCGTTTTGTGGATCGAACAGCAATTTCAGCGTCATGGGTGCCGCGCCTGGATAATATCCCGCATGACTGGTCGGATGAACGTATATGGTTTCGTACTTTAAACCCGCCTTCTTCATTGCCTTCTCGCCCAGGCCGGTCATTGCGACGCTCAAATCGAATACCTTGCAGATAACGGTCCCCTGTGTCTTTCGATACACACTATCTCTGCCGAAAATACGATCCGCGGCAATTCGGCCCTGTCGGTTGGCGGGCCCTGCCAGAGGAATCAGCGATGAAAATCCGCCGACATAATTGGAAACTTCCACCGCATCGCCGACCGCGTAAATGTGAGGATCGCTGGTCTGCATGTGTTCATCTACAACGATTCCGCCCAGCGAGCCGATTTCCAGACCAGCCTGCCTGGCCAGAGCCACTTCGGGTTTCACGCCAATCGCCAGTACTACAAAATCGCATCGGATCATCGCCTTGTTGCTGAGCCGAACATTGAGGCGGTCATTTTCTGCCGAAATCTGAGTCACGGAAGTCTCCAGCCGAAGGTCCACGCCGTGAAGAATTAACTGCTGATGCAGTGGCGTTGCCATTTCGCGATCGATCGGCCCCAGCACCTGATCAGCCAATTCCACAAGCACCACGTCAATCTTTTGACTTCGCAGCGCCTCCGCCATTTCCAGGCCAATGTACCCCCCTCCAATCACCAACGCCTTTGAAGGACGCTTTGCTTCGACCATCCTTTTGATCGCGTCCATATCGGCCAGATTACGCAGCGTAAATACCCGGGGATCCGCAAAACCAGAAACTGGCGGGCGAATCGGAGCCGCTCCAGGACTCAAAATCAAATCGTCATAGTGGACGATCTGCTCTTCGCCGGTGTGCAGGTTTCGAGCCACCACTTCCATCCGGTCCCGCCGGATTTCAATCACCTCGGTCCCCGTACGCACATCGATCCGAAATCGTTTTTTCATCGATTCAGCAGTCTGAACAAGCAGCCGATCGCGTTCGGGAATCACGCCGCCGATATAATATGGCATTCCGCAATTGGCAAAGGAGATATCGTCACCTCGTTCAAATACGATAATCTCAGCGTTTTCCGAAAGTCGCTGGCCCGAGCAGCCGCCGATGCGCCGCCGGCCACACCACCGATAATGATAATTTGTTTTCTCTCCGACATAGTCTTATCTCCAGGATTTTATTTCTTCAAACCGCAATGTACCCGAATGCAATTCAGCACTCCCGGCAATTGCGGCGATGCAATTTTATAATAAACGGTACGACCACGTCGCTCGCTGCTCAGCAGACCATGGCCCTTCATCAGTCGAAGATGTTCGCAGGTCTGATCCGGCGAAGTCCGGCACAAATCGGCGATTTCATGAACGGCGTACTCCCCCTGCATTAGGATATCCACGATCCGAAGACGTACAGGATGAGCCAGAACTCTTAAGCACTCTGCCGCCTGTGAGAGCGTTTCCACGGAAAGCAAATTCAACTTCATTTTTCTCTTCGTTTTCGTTTGCATAATTCTTTCCTCATATATAATAATATCGTAATATTACAATATTTCCATATATTTCTCAACAAAACATCTTATGGACGTTTCCTTAATAGAAAAAAACCTTCACACCAATAAGGGGTAAATGAAAATACTGCAATCGTATCTTATCGCGACTGAGGTTTAACGTCCGCCATGCGCTTGGACCATTTGTGCGGCACGAGTATCTTGTCGGATAACTCGGGCACAACGCTGGTCACCGCAGCCATCAAATCCGGCTCCAACGGGCCTCGCGCAAAAAACGCGATGTTCTGCTCCATCTGGCTGATCGTCTCTACCCCCACGAGCGTACACGTCATCCCGTCCAATCCGAGCACATATCGAACCGCAAGTTCCGCCATATTCATTCCCGCCTCAGCCGCCAGAGACGACAGTTTCCTCCGAACAGGAATCACCTCTTCCAGCTCCCGCAGAATCTGTTCCTCAGGCATCAGCAGCAGCCCCTGCAGGTAAATACTGCGAACAAAAAGTGCGACATTGCGTTTCTTGGTTTCTGCGAATATACCGGCCTTGATGAAACGCTGGTCCAGAACGTTCGTGGGAATCTGAACGGCATCGGCATAGCCGGAGGTGACGATTCCCTTCGTCGCCTCCACAGTCATCGTCGAAGAGCCGATGTACTGAACCAGACCCTTGTCTTTCAGCTTCAAAAGCGATTCATAATAACGAAAATTTTCTTCCGCGTGAAACAGGCAGATGGGCAATCGTTCCAGTTTGAGTCGTTTGAGAGAACTAACCACAGATTCCTCGACCACCTCATCGACCGCGCGAAGCGAGGAATAATCCTTCGCCATGTGGACGATCTTCGTGATCACTATAACACGCTGGCCGATGCCAAGTTCCCGAAGGGCCTTGCCGAGCACTTCCTCGCTGACACCATAATTTGCAGCGGTATCGAAACAATTGACTCCCCCCTCGAAAGCCGTTGCCAGAATCCCACGAACGGTTTCATAAGAAGGCTTACCAGTTGTATTGGCGATGCCGTAAGACAGGCCGAACTGAACCGTACCCAGCATCAATCGAGAAAGTGCGTATTCGTGAAATTTTGTCCGAGCGATCACAATTTGTCCTCTAAATTACTTGTTATTTTCCGTAGATACTTTTCGCTTTTTGTCCCTGCAGATGCTTCGACGCAGCCATCAGCGGGTGCTTTTCAATTTCAGAAACGATCGACCGGCAATACTGACTTAATCCGATGACATCAGCCCCAACGTTGATAAACCGATATCCCATTTCAATCAAACTTTCGAAATTGCTGGTCGATCCTACCGTCCCGGCGAATTTCCCGTGCTTCTTGCAAACATCCGCAACACGCTTGCGTGTCTCGTCAATCTTCGGATGATCCCACTGCCCAGGCACGCCGATGCCCTGGCTGAAGTCGCCCGGCCCGAAAAACAGCATATCGATACCATCAAGGGACGCAATGGCATCCAGTTCATCCAGAGGCTCGGGGTCTTCGATCTGAATACATACAAACCGTTGATCGTTGGCCTGCCGAATATACTCGTTAAAATCGATATTGCAGTATGCCCCGTCGGCATTCCCGCCGTCGACCGGACGCCTACCGATGGGATGAAACCGCGTCATACGAACGACTTCTTTGGCATCCGCAAGGTTCATGATATGTGGAACCATGATCCCCGCGGCATCCATCTCCAGCGGCCGAATGTAATCGCTGTATCCCCCGCGAGAAATGCGGACCATGACGTCGGCATCAAAGGCTTTGCCGGCCAAAATCTGCTTCTCTACCGCCGACCAATCGTTGGGAACATGCTCCATGCACGTCCAGATACAATCAAAACCGCTCATGGCAATAATTTCAACCGCACGGAAGTCATACAAATTCGTCTTGAAACAACTCACCACCTCACCCGCACGAAGCTTCCGCAAAACTCGACTTGAACGCATATTCATCGCTCATCTCCAAAAATATCATTACACTGCCATGATAGTATCCTCCCTGACTTTTCTAAATACTTTTTTAATGTTTTTTCGTTTCGAAACAGAAACGTCGATATGCCAACCATACATTTATTCAAAAATGGAGCGAATCTTTAAATAATACGGCCGTCCCCGCAAGCCGAAACACACACAGCCAGGGACGGCCTTATAAAATAACTTCCGCCGCAATGAGCGGAAGGCGAATTACACATCTACCTCACTATGACCTTCGCCTGATTATCGACCCGACACCGGCAATCAGCATCAACAGGGAACCCGGTTCAGGAGTAATAACAAACGCCATATCCAGCGAATAATTCTGGTTCAGCGGATCATGTAATTCGATCCAGTTGTCACGAAGCCAGCCCTCGTGTGGATAACCCGGCGGAATGACAATCTGAGAATCACTGTAAACCGCATCATCCATGTAATGCATACTGCGAGAGGTCTTCCAGCCCCATTCCGCCCCAGCTGGCGACGATGGATCGAGAATTGCGGAAATCGCCAACCAGTAAATCGTACCCTCTTCCTGCATAAACATATTCGACGTCGGCGACATCACCACATTGTACTGAAATATCTGCGTATGATTGTTAATAAGGGCCAACCCCGTATGAGGATCATACCAGCCCTGATTGCCAGATTCATACCAGAGCCGTTCCGTATATTCATTAGGCGTCACCGTCCAGGACCATCGTTGCCCGTTGATATAATTCCCATCGTTTTGCAAATATTTATACAAAGGCATGCTGTAGTTATTGTCGTCGAAATAACCCCCAACCCCGGCGGGATCGTCCAGCCAGATGGAAA
>CAYMXC010000064.1:0-10492 GCA_964394135.1 uncultured Phycisphaerae bacterium | reverse complement strand
TGGAATTAGCTGCCAGCGTGAACGGCGTCGAAGCATTCGCACCGCGAATAAAAATCGGCTTGGCTGCAGTACCATTCGCGCGAATATTCATCTGATAGCCGATCGTTCCATGAATCTCGACAACGGAACCAGCCGGAAGCGATTGAAAATTCGGCGGAGTCTTTCGGGGTTTGGCAGGAGTACCGAATTCATTATTCGTGTCGGTCGCAGCCGGACTCGATGGATTGACATAGTGAGTATATGGACCGTTACCGGCATCTCGATAGGCTTCCAGCCCGTTGCCATAATTGTAAGTCTGGTTTTTGTACATATCGACGGTCTCATTAATACCAAACGACGGGGCGGGGATGCCCAATGGCGGCGTCCAGCTTCCATCGGTCGGTGTCGGTGTCGGTGTTGGAGCCGAACCGTCGCTCACCTGGATCGATACCGTGGCCGGTGCGCTGTCCAGAGAGCCGTCGTTGACCTTGAACGTAAACGTGTCTGTCCCTGTATAATTCGTGGCCGGTGTATAACTGACGTTCGGAGCTGTGCCCGTCAGTGTCCCGTGGGTCGGCGTCGTCGCTATTGCAAAGGTCAGACTGTCGCCGTCAGGATCAGTGCCGGTCAGCGTCAAGCTTACCGATGTATTGGTTTGAGTTGTCACCGTCTGTGAATTGGCTGTCGGAGCTTGATTGGCCGGAGCCGTTCCTTGGGTAGCGATGAAATTTTGTTCCGGCAGGTCGGAAGTGATTTTCGTAAAAGTGATCTTGGCGGGAGTGAAAGTATATTGAGTACTCTGGGGAATGATCGTGCCAGAAGACTTGAATGGAACACGGAATGAAAAATAACCGCTGGCATCGGTGACGTAAGTAAGATTATTGTAGCTGCACATGACTGTGATGCCGGATATTTCCTTGCCGCTGGAATCGAACAGCTGCCCGCTGACCTTACGTTTGGTTACAAGGCTTACTGTCCGCGTGGCAGTCTCGGCTACGCCATCCTGAATGTAGTCAGCCGTAATCGTGACCGGCACACTATCAGCCGGAACTGTGCTGGGCGCAACATAAACTCCGTTGCTCAGTGTGCCCAGATCGGTCGAACTTGAAGTCGGCGTTTGTGCGGTCGACGTACTACTGGTTGAAGAAGTCGATGCAATCGACCATTTGGCCTGGTCGGTTACGTCCTGGCTGGTATTGTCACTGTAGGTCAAACTCGCGGTGTACTTGCCGGTGTCGCTCTGGGCCACCTCGTCAGGTCCGTTAATGACCAGATCGGTGACCGTTTTGTTGTCGGAAGAATCGGGCGACGTTGTGTCGTTAAGATTATTTGTGTCGTCTATCAAAGCTGAGGTCGGCAGACAGCCGGCGATAATCGCCGTACTCGCCATTATCAAACCGCCAAGGAGTAAAACATGCAGAAAAGAAACAGAAACATGTTTGGTCAACTTTTTGACCGTTGCGCAGTGCTTTGGCAGTAATGCCATACGAAACTCCTTAAAAATCTCTACCCTTCCTTAATTAACCGTGTCCTGAATGGACACTTACAGTTAATAAGCTAACGCCTGAGTGTACTGAGTAAGGCAATACCGGGCAGGGAGGGTTTGCGGTGAGGTTCCAATGCTTTCAAGGTAAAATACCCTCGCGTAGCTTGAAGTAGACCTGGTTGCTGATGCAAAGATGCTACTTGTTGCCCTGTGAGTCTCTTGCCTCACCTTTGCTTTATCGACTAGGTCCGAGAAAAACTTTAATTTTCGCTTCCTGCCCATAATATTAGGTATCTGAATCGTAAAAATACAATGAAATTGAACAAACTGGAATCCTATTCGCTTTACTGGTTTACTGCACCCAAAACAGATGATGGCGATGGACCAAATCCGTTTTTTGTTTGACAATCGGAATAAGGTATGTTAATGAATAGTGTCAGTTTGATTGAGCCTCACGGGGGATTTGATTTTAACTTTATAATACTAAAGCACACGTTTTCTCAAAAAGTTTTATGCCCATATTTTACATTTCACGGTACCGCAAAGGTACACCGACAGGGACGGGGTCTGTTCAATGCAATCACTGAGCTGGTACGCACATCGGTTACGGGCGATGTCGCCGGCGGAATTGGCGTGGCGGATGCGGTCAGCCATGCGAGATGCAAAAGATCGTTGTCTGATCGCCGTTGGACATCACCCGTTTGGAGCGGCCGGCAACCTGAAAAATAAATTCGTTGCCGACGTACCTGGATTTCGCGTGACGGATATGACTGTCGGAGAATGGGCCAACCTCAAGCCCGATGTCCCGGAATATTTCTGGTATCGTGATCTGCTGATCCAGGCCGACAGGATCGTTCGTCACCGACTTTCTTTCTTTGATCGCGACGACTGCGATCTGGGGCATCCCATCGATTGGAATCGCGATCACAAAAGCGGCAAAAAATCGCCCATGCGATTCGCCCCCTCTATTGATTATCGTGATTTCAAAGTCACCGGCGATTGCAAGTTCGTCTGGGAACCCAACCGCCATCATCAGTTGGTTGTGCTGGCTCGCGCATATCGATCAAGCGGCGACAATCGCTATGCTCGCGCCATTGTAGATCAGCTTCAAAGCTGGCTGGATCAGTGTCCTTTCGGCATCGGTATGAACTGGCGGAGCCCCCTGGAGCTTGGCATCCGATTGATCAACTGGGTCTGGGCGATCGATCTGATTCATGAGTCTAGGGTGATCGACGGAGATCTCCGCCTGCGCCTGATTCAATCGGTCGGATTGCACCTCCACGAGATCACCCGAAAATATTCCCGCGGCTCATCCGTCAATAATCACACGATCGGCGAAGCTGCCGGAGTATTTATCGCCGCTAGTTACTTCTGGCGATTGCCCGACGCCCTTCGATGGCAGCATCAGTCCTGCGAGATTCTCTGCCGGACCATTATGCAGCAGACGTACCCTGACGGCGGTACACGCGAACAGGCATTGGGCTATCATCTGTTTGTCCTGCAGTTCTATCTGCTCGTCGGCATTGTCGCTCGTCATATCGCAGTGGAGTTGCCGCGATACTTCTGGACGCGACTGGAAACGATGCTCGAATTTGCCGGCGTATTGAGCGAGGGTGGCGATCGACTGCCAATGTTCGGCGATTGTGACGACGGCTATGTGTTGGAGCTGGGCGGCCCACGCGGAGAAGTTCGTTCTCTGCTGGCCGTCGGAGCCGTTCTTTTCGATCGCAGCGATTTTAAAACCTGGGCAAAACAATATTCCCAACCTGCACGCTGGCTCTTGGGCTGCGAAGGCCGTAAGCGTTTCGATGCTCTTGACTCCCTTGGCGTATCAACTCAAATCGTTTCCCGTTCATTACCGGAATCGGGTTATTTCCTGATTCAATGCGGAAATCGAGATTCCGACGATCGTATCAGCGTCGTTTTCGATTGCGGCGAATTGGGTTTAGAACCTCTGGCCGGTCATGGCCACGCCGATGCACTGAGCTTTACCCTCCGCGCGTTTGGTAAAGATGTCCTGGTCGATCCGGGTACCTATGATTATTTCTCCTATCCCGAATGGCGTAGTTATTTCCGAAGCACACGAGCTCACAACACCGTTGTAATTGACGGCCAGAATCAATCGGTCATGCTTGGGCCGTTTCTTTGGGGACGCCGAGCAGATTCGGAATTGATTCGCTGGCAGCCTGACGCAATGGGCGGCATCATTGTCGCCCGTCATAACGGCTACGCTCGACTGGACGATCCTGTCGTGCATTGTCGGACACTTCAGCTCGATGGTCGGACGCGAAAAATTACAGTTCGCGATGAAATCCTCTGCCGCGATTCCCATCAGGTGACGATTTACTTCCATCTGGCCGAGGATTGTCGAATTATGGGTGGCGTCGATAACCGATACCGCATTGATGCCGGCCCAGGTCCGGTTTTGTTATCCTTTGATCCTCGTCTGACGATCCGTTTGCTATCTGCTGGCGAAAATCCCATCGGCGGGTGGGTTAGTCGTGGTTATCACCGAAAAAGCCCAGCCACAACATTTGCAGCGTCCGGGTCGTTTACGGGCAGCATCACACTTATCTGTGAGATTCAAGTCGGGGAAATCTGGGGCCTGTGAAAAATACACAAAAAAATATCTTAATCCTTCCGTCTATTGCGGCAATTGGATTACTGCTCCTTTCCGGCGTCCAGTATCGTTTACTCGTGCGATTTCTCGCCCGCCCGACACAAAGCGTTCCTCTGCCTGCGGGCACACTGGCCCGCCTGCCTTTGACTATCGGCGACTGGCAGGGTCAGGATGTGCCGGTAAATCCGGACATCATCCGGGCAACACACACCGATGATCACGTCAATCGCGTTTATCTGCGACATGCCGAAACAGAGCGGGTGGGTTTATTCATCGCATATGGTGTACAAGCGCGTAACCTGATGCCGCATCGACCCGAAGTCTGTTATCCGGGCAACGGCTGGACCCTTCAGGATTCGAAAACTACAAACCTGTTCGTTTCTGTCGGGCTCTCCTTGCCCTGCAGAATATACCGATTTTACCGCAGCGGATTGGATGATCGATACATGACCGTCTTGAACTATTACATCGTTGACGGCCAATATTGTCCCGACGTCTCTCTCCTGCAATCCAAAGCATGGCTTGGTTCGGGCGCGATCCGCCATGTGCTCCAGGTTCAGATCAACTGCCAGGGCGATTCATTTATTGCGCCGGAAAAAGCGACTGAATTTGTCACGGCGTTCGCTATCGATTCTGCTGCGGCAATCAGTCGACTCCTGCCGGATAGTCCTTCAGAAAATCCGATAAAATGAAACTGTTCCTCTTGTGATTTTGGAGCTTACGTGTGACGCTGGAAAAATCGATAGCTTTCCCAAAACAAACGAAAGAGATTGTCATAGGACTCGGTATTGTCTGCCTGGTGGTCTTGTCGCTTATATGGTGCTACTGGGCAACCATTATCGATCTGGTCAGGGAATGGCGGCGCAGTGAGGATTATTCCGTCGGTCAGCTGGTGCCATTTGTGGCCCTGTACCTGGCCTGGAATGATCGGGAGAAATTTCGAAAGTGTCGCATTTCCCCCAGCGGCTGGGGTATCGCGATGCTCGTTCTGGCCCTGGGCCTTCGTTTATATGGATTATTGTTTCTCTATCAGTCTGTGGAACGATATTCCATAATCCTGGCGGTTGGGGGCCTGGTTCTGCTTATCGCGGGCTGGGATGTTTTTGCCCGTGCAAAGTGGATTCTCCTTTTCCTTGTGCTTATGATTCCGCCACCAGGCCGGATTCATAACGCAATTACCGGTCCGTTGCAAAGCCAGGCGACTGCGGGTGCGGTATTTTTCCTGGAATTGTTCGGCGTTTCGGTGATACGGGAGGGTAACGTCATCTTGCTTAATGATTCCGTTCCTCTGGCGGTCGCGGAGGCCTGCAGCGGATTACGCATGTTGACCGCCTTTATCGTTGTAGCCGCTACCTTTGCCTGCGTCGTTCAGCGACCGCTCTGGCACAAGGCCGTTCTTCTCCTCTCCAGCATTCCCATCGCTATTTTTTGCAACCTGATTCGACTGTGGGCCACCGCCGAAATTTATCTGGTTACCCAAAGTATCACAGTGGAAAAGTTCTTTCATAATTTCGCCGGGCTGACGATGATGCCTGTGGCGGTACTGATCCTGGTTGGTGAACTTATCGTTATGGAAAAAATCGTGATTCCCGAATCGCCCCCCGGGAAACGGATCGTGTTTCGTCGTAACACTAACCGGCAAAATAATTCGGAACCGCACCACGCATAAAACCAAAAGACACTCATGACCTTATCGGCTGCGGATTTCGAGGAATCCTTGATAAATTAAATACCTGATCCTTTTATCTTGACTCAGGACTGAAATTGCAGTTATAATCATCTTTACGTGGGGAAAAAGGCATTTTCATTTTTCTGTAAACTGGGGTGGATATAGAAATGAACCGGCCTTGCTGCGAGATAATTTTTGCGATCTTTTTCGTCGGAACGGCCTGTGCCCGGGCTGATATGAACTCCGCGATCGAACCTCGATCGGCTCGCCTGCCCGATGCAGTAGAATTTGCAACTCATCATAATCTCGATCAGTTCCTGCCGGGTATTTTTCCCTTGCGAGAAAAAAACAATCGCTGGACCGGTTCGACAGAAGCCGTCGAAGTGATACCAAAAATCCTGCCTGCGCTGCCGGACAGCGCGTCACTTTTCCTGTACGCACTGGGAAGTCTGGGCGCATTGCAGGTGGGACGGTCGGTCCGTAAAATCAACTTCACGATTTTCCCGCAATGGTATCATACCGCAGGGCCAAGGCAGATCGGTCGTGCCGTAGCATGGGATTTGACTTTTTCCGACGTCATTGCCGCCCTGGTGTGGACCGATCGCAGACTTGCCGATCGATCCGCGCTGTGCGATGATTTCAGGCATCGATTACTTCTGCGATGGAATAACCAATATGATCGCATTCCTGCATCGCCGAGAAGCCCCTCCGCAACCTTCCCGATAAACCGGGTGCGATCCGAATGGGGAAAGAATTCCTTACCGAAAAAACTCATGCAGCACATGTCGGTGGGAATCGACCCTGTCCACTGCATGTTTCGTGGAGGAGAAAAGTGATGTATATAAAAATCATTGGAGCTCTTTTAATAACCTTAGTGGCTGTCGTTCCGGTCAGGGCTGGTGCTCTTGCGCCAACATTAAGTTTGACCAATCCGACCGCGGGCGAGACAACCATGTTGTCGTCCTGGGGAGGGATCACGCCGGTTGGATACGTGGAATGGATGGTCATCACGCCGGGAAGTTACGGTGGTTCCGTCTTTGCGCCGCTGGTGAACAGCGTATTCAATTCTGATATCGTTCCTCAGGGACAATACCTGTATGCGTATGAAGTCAAATCGCTCATGAATAACGGAAATGCGCTGAGCATAAATGTTGACTCCACCAGCACGATTCTCAACGCTGGTTCGTCCAATCTGAACCTCGATCTGGTAGGCCATGATTCCACAACGTTTCCCAGCCTCGGCGCCCCGGGTCCGCAGGAGCATCATGTGGCCAATGAATCCAACCTGGTCTCTGCCAGTCGTGTCGAGATGACAGGAAACAACATCTCGTGGCAGTTTGATGGTCGTTTGCAGGCAGGTACCGTCTCGGAAGCCCTGTGGTTTGTCAGCAACCATACCCCAAACTACAGGCCGGCGGCTTTTGCCGACGGTACCAATTACAAGCCCCCTGCTTCGGGTGATGTCGGTGCGGCTCATGCGCCGCTGCCGGGAGCAGTGATCCTGGGACTGATTGGTGTAGGGTTGGTTGGATGGGTCAAACGGCGATTTGCCTGATCATTCGTGTGAACCCGTATGGAGCGTTATCGATAATAGCGCATCACCCTTCAAATAGAAATATTTGCGGGGTGATGCGTTTCTTGTCAATCAAGGAGGAAATTGCAATAACATGGCATATCCGCTTCGAACCGGGCGGGTCAATTTCAGGACGTTGATCGTCCTCGTCTTAACGACCATCGTTCTGGTCGGCAGTGTGATGATCGGTCACAGAATTCGCAGCCGAGTTATGGCTCAACGCGCCCTGACTCTGGGACGCGAAGCGATAAATCGTCAGGACTGGCCGGCCGCCTGTAAATATCTGAAAGTATATCTTCGCATCAACCCCGATGATCCCGCTGTCCTGGATCAGTTTGCACAGGCCCAATTATCACATCAACCACTCGATACGGATCATATTCGATCTGCTATCAATGCGTATCGCCGACTAATGAGACTTTGGCCTCGAAATGAGGCAGTCTATGATCAACTGTGTCAACTGTACGCCGGTATCGGCAATTATAATGAACTTGCCTACATCGCCGAACGCCGCTTGAGCTTTGTCCCCGACGATGAAAAAGCGCGTATTTGGCTGGCAAAGGCCATGATCTTTCAGCATAAATTCCTGCCGGCAAGGCAAATCTTGATTGCCTTGATGGAAAAAATGCAAAACGCCCCTCAAAAACATTCTCAATTCGTCGTGGCCTGCATCCTCCTCAGCGGCATCGATTCCCAACTGGATCTCGATAAGTCGGCGGATGACGCCTTTACCTGGCTCGATCGGGCAATTGCGGTCGAGCCCAACAATCCAAGACCGTTGATACACCGGGCTCAGCTGTATCGTTTGTCTTCGCAGCATCCCGGTCGTATACACAGCACTATGCTGGACTCAGCCAGAGCCGATTTGTTGCGTGCGGAAAAACTCAACACCCCTGATCTTCGACTTCGCCTCATCATCTGTTCGGAATGGTTGAAACTCGATGAACCGGATCGGGCTGCCAGGCAATTGGACAGCGTGAACAATGCCTCCGAACAGGCAATCCGGAAATATTTTCCTGATTCCGAAGAATGGGAAGTGGTTCGTTTCCTGCAGGCATCGGAATTGGCTGTTCGAAAGAGACAGATTCACAATGGGTTGATCCTGGCCGACAAAACTTTGGCCGTGCTGAAAAACCGATCTCGACGCGCTGAGGTTCTGCCCTCTGCTGTTCGTCTATATGTAATCGGTAAACATCCCGACAAAGCGAGGCAATGTTTTAATGAGTATCGCAATATCCTCCGTCAGACACAGATTCAAGAGTCGATGGAAAATCTTGCGATGCTGGAAGCCTTGGTCTTCGACGCGGAAGGCAAGCCTTATCAGATCATCGGCTGTATTGGCCCTATCGCGGAACGAAAACAATTACGTCCGGAAATGTGGGCCCTGCTTGCCGATGCTTTTCTCCGAACCGATCAGCCACGCCGGGCCGTCGATGCCATGACGCGATACCTGGCCCTTGAGCCGGCTGATCAGAAAATGGGAAAAAATCTCCTGCGGCAGTATATTCGACTTGGCCAGTGGCGAAAGGCACTCCAACTAACCCGTGTGATGAAGTTCGATCAGGCCGATGAGGATGTCCGAATTCTTAATGCAATCGCACATTTGCATCAGGGCCGACCGCAAAAAGCCAAAGAGGAATTATTGCGGATAATCAACAAAAATAAAAATCCCAGTTCGATCGCAGCAGAGGTCCAACTCATCCGCCTGCTGGCTTTGACTCATCAAACGGCCAGGGCTTTAGAGCTGTCCCGCGATTTTTGCCGTCGCCGTCCCGATCTTGCGGAACCCTGGATGGTCCTGGCCGATCTGCAGATCGCCGATCGAAAATATCATCAGGCACGACATATTGTCAGAAAAGGGCTGACAACCGTAAAAAATCATTCGCAAAGGGCTGTGTTGATTCGGAAATTTGCTGAACTGGAGCTCCTTTACGGCGATCGTCAGGCCGCCTTCGATTTGCTCAATCAACTGATTGATTCCGACCCCCAGGATGTCCTGACACGATCCTTGCTCCTGGAATTACCGGAAATTTTTCGAAATCCCGCCGTCGCCCAGAATCGAATCGACGAGATACGCCGAATCGAAGGCGAAAGCGGGCTGCGCTGGCGGCTGTATCAGGCATCGCTGTGGATGATGACCGGCGACTGGCGAAAAAAACAAGACCTCGTCTCTGCGTATCTGACCCGTTGCATTGACGCCGATGCAACCTGGCCGACGCCAGTCCTGCTCCTGGGGCAAATGTACGAACGCCTGGGCGATCTGGCAAACGCAGAGGCAATCTATACACGGGCGATTGCCTCAAATTCAAAATTGATCGATGTCGCCGATCGACTCGTCAGTCTGCTCCAGCGACAGAAACGTTTCAATGAAGCCCGAGACGTCCTCGACAGGCTGGAATTGGACACCAGCGATCTGAATCATCGTCGGGCCCTGGCCGCACTCCATGCCGGTGATTATCATCTGGCTGTCGAGGAACTGAATCGTCAAATTGCCCTGAATCCACAGGATATTCATTCCCGCATCCTGCTGGCAAAGATCACGTACTGGCAGTTAAAAGACCCAACATTGGCACTGAACATTTTAGACCAGGCACGAACCATCGAGCCCAATTCGCTGGCTGTCTGTGCCGCCCAGACTGCAATTCTTAAGGATCAGGGAAAAATCGAAACGGCAGTATCACTCTTGAATGACGCAGTTAGAATCCACCATAATTTTGAGGCCTATCTGCTTCGTGCGAATTTCTGGGCCGGACTCAATAAAAAAGAATTGGCGGAAAAAGATTTTATTCACCTGATCTCGCTGGCGCCCGGCAGCCGAGGTTATGAACTGCTCGCAAAATATTATGCGAATACTCGCCGTTTCACTGAGGCGTTTTCTACCCTCGATAAAGGACTCTTGGCATTTCCTAACGATCCGATGCTGAAACGATTGAAGGTTCGAACACTCCTGGCAAGTGGCCGGTCCAAGGATCGCGTCCAGGCTTCGAAACTCCTCGCCGAACTGCAAAAACAAATGCCGGACGACCCGGACTTGATGCGAATTCAATGCTCGATGCTGATGGACGAAGCCACGATCCAGTCTGCCCGAAAGGCTGCCCAATTGCTGCGACGCGTCGTAGAGCTGGAACCCGAAGCCATCGATGTATACCTTCAATTAATCGATAT
>CAYMXC010000063.1:6356-10517 GCA_964394135.1 uncultured Phycisphaerae bacterium | reverse complement strand
CCTGCATGATGGTTTCCCATGCTGACCCGACTTTGTTTCTTTGGATGAGACTGGCTTTGTCGGGATATTTGAAATCATAAACGAGGGCATTTAGGGCATATTCATCATATGTTCCCGAACCGCCTAGAGAACTTGGACCGTAATTCATATAAGCGGCTGCACCACAAACGTAACTCAGCCACGCTACAGCATCCTGCTGCAGGCTTGTCCAATTTGAATCTGTTTCAGGCATATTATTCCAATCAAATGGCTTGGAGCCGATATTGACGGGGCCGACATGAACATTTTTCACGGTTGGATCGTGCCAAGGCAAATCCGTAGTATTATATTCAATGTTTCGGGGATTTGCTTGATCGGGATATTTCCAGTACCTCATGATTTGAGCCATCGCGGTGGCGACGCAGCCGACAACACATCGTTCATTGGTATTTTTTTCCTTATCTACATACATGGGGCATAGATTATTGAAGGGCCAATCTTGAGACCATTTTGTTTTAATCAGCGGTAATATTGTGTCTTGGGCAATAGTAGAAGCGGTAATACCCGAATTTCGATAACCTTGGGTCCGACTTGTAATGTCTATCCAAAGGCTATTTTGACTGGTAATCTTGTTTTTTCGCAGATAGTTGATTTTATCGATCATGTTATCAAACAAATATCTCACCGTCGGATTGGCATTCGGATCAAAAGTGTTGGTCTCCGAATAGAAGAAAACGGGGTTCATCCCGTCTTCATTTACAATTACCACTTCCCCGCCGGTCGGAAATCGATATTTGTAGGCAACCACTTCACCTTGTGTGTCGGTCAGTGTACCGACGAATTCAACCTTCGGCTCGGCCTGCGCATCAGTCGGAGTCCAGCCAGCCTGCTCCAAATGCCAGCCGTGCAGATATGCCCAGTCCTGGGCTACCTTGTCCGCCATCTCCTGGCCGACCGGAGCTGCCCAGGCCACCCCAGCCGAAATCAAAATTGTAAATAGAACCGTCAACTTCCTCGTCTGTCGCGAAATTCGCGTACTGTGGAAATCTCTAAACATAGCATCACTCCTTTTGAAAATACTTTCCCACATACCCGCCCGACCAAAGAAGGATAAAAACGATGAGTATACTTTAAGACGTCAGTAGGGAACTTTCAATATAATTTTCAGATAGATAAATGGTTAAACTCGCGTCTTCCGAAAAGGCTGGCAGGTGAAATCCCCGTTTTGAAAAGTCGTTATTTTTTTCTAGCCAGTTTGTCCTTGAGCCTTCGGGCGACCAGCTCCGGCACCAGGGCGCTGACGTCCCCACCCATGGAAGCGATCTGTTTAATCAGGGTACTGCTGGTTAAAGCGAAACGGTCGGCTGCGAGCATGAACAGGGTATCGATCCCGCCCGCAAGTCGGTTCGTGTTGGCCTGCTGAAGCTCGTACCGCAGATCCACCGTGTCGCGAATGCCCTTAAGGATGACTGTACCGCCGACCGACTTGACGAAATCGAATGTAAGCCCCTCATAGCCAAGAACTTCCACATTTGGAAGATCGCTGATCAACTCCCGGATCAATCCGACCCGTTCCTGTTTGTTAAACAGCTCCGTTTTTTCAGGATTGGTTCCCACTGCGACGATGAGTTTGTGAAAAATGCCAGCCCCGCGGCGGATGATGTCCAGGTGGCCTTCTGTAATGGGGTCGAAAACACCGGAGAAAACGGCGACAAGCATCTTTTGCTCAAATTTTCCTGTCACGATTTTTTTAACCTCCATACCAGTTCAGGCGTCACCAGCCCAACGATTCGGTCTTCGTATAAGACCCATACGCAAGGCAGATTGCGTTTGTCCATCAATCGCAGCACGGTAGATAGGTTATCGAAAGGCTTGCAATAGATCAACTGATTACTCATAAAATCCGACACTGCCCGCGCTCCCTGCTGCTCCCGCATTGCCTGAACGATGACAGGCCGGGTGAGCAGGCCTACCGGGTCTTCACCTGCAAGAACGGGAAAATGATCCTGGCCTGAACTCAGCATGAGCTGAAATGCATCCTGAATCGTCTGCTCCGGGCAAAGCACCGCCACCGGATGAAACATGGCGTCGGCGACAGACAGATCGGCCAGAACGTCACGCCACGCTGTCAAACGTCCTTCAGCCTCGGCGCCAAAATAAATAAACAAGGCAATAAGCACCAGGTTCACATTTGAAGTCAGCAAGGCCCCCATGAAAAAAATGATCGAGAGACCCTGACCGATTTTAACCGCAATGTTTGTGGCTCGAGCAAAGCCCTTCCTCGGCCACAGGATCGCCCGCAGTACGCGGCCGCCGTCCATCGGGAACGCCGGGAGAAGATTAAAGGCAGCCAGAAAAAAATTGATTGCGCTCAACTCGCCCGGCAGGTGAAAGATGGATTGTCTCTGTCCAATCAGGCCTGACATATTATGCCGCCCGGCCAATCCCAAGAAAATCAGCCCCAGCGCCGCGCTGACGGCAGGACCAGCCAGTGCGATGAGCAATTCCGCTTTTGCGGTCTTCGGTAGCGTTTTCATCGCCGCTACTCCACCGATCGGCAGAAGGGTGATACTCTCGACTTCTAAGCCGTATTTCATGGCCAGCAGGCTGTGACCCAGTTCGTGCAGCAGAACGCAGAGGAAAACCAATACGATCAGAATCGCTTCCGACAGCTGGAATCCATGCGGCGTCATTCCGATCAGAAATACCAGCAGCAGGAACGTGAAATGCACCTTGATTGGAATACCGAAGATCGTCGCTATTTTAAAGGACCATTGCACAAATAGTTACTCCAGACAACCGAATAAATCCTGTTCCCGTTTCTTCGTGGCCTTTGTCGTTCCATTTTTCTCTGCCAGGATGAAAATCGGTTCGCCGCAGTCGATGTCGTCGATGCCCTCTGCCAGCGCCTTGGCGATGCGTTCTCTGCCCGCCGCAACGTAATTTTCCGACATATCGAAGGCCAAGTACTGCCTTTTCAAAATCGCTGCCGTCAGCGCCGTCGTGCCGGACCCGCTGAACGGATCGAGCACAAGGTCGCCTGGATGACTCGAGGCTTTGACGATACGACTCAACAGCTTGAGGGGCATCTGGCAGGTATGCCCGCCCTCTCGCTCCTTGAACGTCCCACAAAGCCGTGAATATCGCCATACGTCGTCGGGAATCTTGCCTGTCGAATTGGCCCGTTTATCGTTGTATACCAGTTGCCGGGCGGAAGGCACACGAATGGCCTCGTCGTTGAAAATAAAATTTCTAGGATCGGCGACGAAATAAAAAATGTGCGTGTGAGCCCGGGCAAACTTGGTTTTGGTCTGCTGGCCGAAAGTATAGTGCCAGATGATCCAGTTCCGCAAATGCAGATCGAGTTCTCTCGCGATCATTCGAATCTCCGCCGCGTAATCGTCTCCGATTGCAATATAAAACGATCCGTCGGCTGTGAGCACTTCCCGGCATGCCTGCATCCATCGTTTGGTCCACGCGTAGTATTCATCATAGCTCTTGCGATCTTCGTAGGTATCGTACTTGTAGCCGATGTTGAACGGCGGATCGGCAAAAATCAATCGAACCGGCAGACCCTGACTCTGCTTCAGCAGTTCGATGCAATCGCCGCAATAAATCTCATTTGTCTTCAGCATCATTTCCTCGACGACGAAAAAGCCAACAGGTATCATATAGGATAAAACGGCCAAAGTCGATATCCGTGAGGCAAAGATGGCAGTAACTTTCAGTGATCTGATCGGACAAAACAAGCGAAACAGCATCATTCTAGTGTGGACCGTTTCGTTTTTCGTGATTTTTTTCGGCGGTCTGATTGGTTATCTTATTGGTGTGGAGGGAGGGGCGGATCCGCTGATTTCAGCGATTTTCGCCATGGCAGCAGCGGTGGTGCTGACGATTTTCCTCCTGCTTTTCAGCTACTATGGCGGAGCTGGTACGATTCTGTCGATCTCCGGGGCACGTGAACTGGACCGTCAGGACGATCCGCAATTGTACAATGTTGTCGAGGAAATGGCCATCGCCTCCGGTCTGCCCATGCCAAAGGTTTATCTTATCGACGACACCGCTCCCAACGCCTTTGCCACCGGCCGAAATCCCCAGCATGCTGTCGTCGCGATTACCCGTGGCCTGCGGGAAAAATTGACACGCGACGAACTTCAGGGCGTCGTCGCGCACGAACTGAGC
>CAYMXC010000063.1:0-6343 GCA_964394135.1 uncultured Phycisphaerae bacterium | reverse complement strand
TTTTCCGCCGCTACGCCTGGAGCTCCATGGGTTCCCGCGGATCCCGCCGATCGAACAGCAAGTCCAGCGGCAACTCCGGCGCTATTGTCCTGGTGATCTTCCTGATCGCCTTGATCCTGAGCATTGTTGCTCCGTTGATCGCCAAGCTGATCGAACTGGCCGTTTCCCGTCAGAGGGAATATCTGGCCGACGCCGCAGGTGTGGAATTAACCCGGAATCCAGACGGCCTGGCATCTGCCTTGGCTAAGATATCCGCCGATCCCGAAGTCCTTGAAGCTGCCAACCGCGCCACCCAGCATCTCTACATAGTCAATCCCATTAAACCCTTCGAAGAACGTGCCGCCTATCTCTTCAGTACGCATCCGCCTGTCAAAGAACGAATCCAGCGAATCCTTTCCCTCAAAAGATAATGTTCGAGCAGTACGGGAAAAGTTGTATTTCCTGTTGAAAACGGGTGAATAACTTGGCATGATAGGAAGGCGCAAAAATTGCATTTTGAAACTTTGTGGCCGCCTTAATAATAGTGATAGCAAGGTTTTAGGATACGAAAAGCCGGCTTGAAAATGAAACAGCTTCAAGAGTGGCCAAAGAATCGTCCGATAAAGATAACGGTGAAATATTTATTTCATAGAAGAATGAATTATGATTAATCATTCAAGTACCAAGCTGACGCTGGCGGCGGTGATGACGGGGTGTGTGTGCGCTGTTCTGGTCAGCTGTCAGGGCGGCGGGGGGTGGACTCTATCTTCCGAAAAATCATCCAGGGAGCGTCAGGCTCAGAAAGAACAGTCGACCCAAAAGGCAGTCTATCAGAAAAATGCTCCTCTCCCTGGAACCATCGGTGAAGCCTGTTATGTCGAAGGTTTTAAGCCCATCTTTGTGCAGGGTTATGGTTTGGTGGTTGGCCTGCACGGAACGGGCAGCAGGGAATGTCCCGAGCAATTGCGTAAAGACTTGATAGAAGAGGTCGCCAAGTATCAGAAGATATATGGCCGACCCGGAGAAATTCCTTCGGTCGGCGCCGGTGCAATCATCGATTCTCCCGATACCGCTGTGGTTCGGGTAAGCGGCAATATTGAAGCGGGCAGTTTAAAAGGCGATCGGTTTGACCTGCAAATACAGGCTTTACCTAACACCAGTACCACTTCGTTGGAGGGCGGCCGGCTTTATACCACCGATCTTCGCGTCTACGCCGGATCGTTCAGCGGCCAAATCAGCAAGACCAAAGTCATGGCCCTGGGTTCCGGCGCGGTGTTCATCAATCCGTTTGAAAAAAAGCAGTTCCGCGGCTCTATACTCCTGCGAAGAAACGGCAGTGTGCTCGGTGGCGGAGTGAATCTGGAAGATCGCCGACTTCATTTATGCTTATATCAGCCATCCTACGCTCAGGCCCGTGCAATCGAGCAGAAAATCAATGCAATCTTTGGTCCACCTGCCGAGGATCCTCTCTGGCAAACGGCTAAGGCCGTCAGCGCAGAACGAATTGAATTGCACGTGCCCCCGGATTATCACAATCAGCTTAACCATTTCTTGTGCCTGGTACGCAACCTGTATGTCCGAAGCGATCCGAGCTATCTGGAAACCCAGGCTAACGAGTTGACACGGCAGATCGTCGATCCTCTGGCCAATGCCGATGCGATTGCTTTTGCGTGGGAAGGAATGGGAAAAACCGTTTTGCCGATGATCCAGCCGCTTTACACCAGTCCGAACAAGCAGGCAGCCTATTATGCCGCGCAAGCAGGCGCCAGACTGGGTGACACCGTGGCGATGGAACAGCTCGGAATCTATGCTATGGACCCCAAAAGTAAATATCAAAAAGCGGCTATTGAGACACTGGGATTTTGCCGCAGCCTCACGGCCCGAAAAATTCTGCGGAAAGTCCTCAATGATTCGGATATGAATCTCCGGGTGTTGGCCTATCAGGGGCTCGCCCGCTGGCAGGATTCATCGATCGAGCGTCGCTATGTCGGTGACGACAATCTGATTCTTGATACAGTGACTTCCCAGGCTTGGCCGATGGTGTATGCCACCCGTTCCACCCTGCCGAAAATCGTGATCTTCGGTCGTCTCCAGCTCGATCCGCCAGTATTCTATTGTCATCCCGACAACAGCATTATCATCACCGCTGCCGCAAAAGCCAAGAAGCTTTCGCTCGTGCGCAAAACGCCGTCTGGCGCCAGCAGTGGACGAATCGAGACTTCGTTGGAATTGACACCACTGGTCGAATTGCTCGGCAATGAGGCCCGGGTCGATAAGAAGGGCAAAGCGACCGGACTGGCCCTGCCCTATAGTCATATCGTGGCAATCATGAGTCAATTGTGCAAGGATGGCGCGGTGCCGGCGAGATTCAAATTACAGGATATAGTCCCCGTGCCTGATGCATCAGAAGATATAATGGGTCGGCCGGAAAAAGATTGATCGAAATCCATGGATGGCGTTTCGGTGGGATTGATACAGGTAAGTAATGCAACTTTGTTTTCGCACGGAGGTGCGTGCAGATGAAACTGAAAAAATTAACCTTACACGGGTTTAAAAGTTTTGCGGATCGGACGGATTTGTGTTTTGACGCCGGGATTACAGGCATCGTTGGGCCCAATGGATGCGGCAAGAGCAACGTAGTCGATGCCTTCAAGTGGGTGCTCGGCGAGCAGTCGGCCAAGAGTCTTCGTGGACGGCAGATGATGGACGTTATCTTCAACGGATCCACCAGCCGAAAGAGCAGCGGTCTGGCCGAGGTCGCCCTGACTTTTGAAACCCAGGGCGCGCTGACCGAGCAGTACGGCCCGGAGGTCGTCATCACACGTCGACTCTACCGAAGCGGCCAGAGCGAATATCTGGTCAACAACAAACCTTCGCGATTGAAGGACATACGCGAACTTTTCATGGACACCGGCTGCGGTGTCGATGCCTACAGCCTTATTGAACAGGGCAAAGTCGATCTGCTCCTCCAGGCGTCCAATGCCGAACGGCGCGCAGTTCTCGAGGAAGCCGCCGGTATCAGTAAATATAAGGCCCGGCGAAAAGAGGCACAGCGCCGCCTGGAAAACGTCCAGCAGAATCTTCTACGACTTGGTGATATCGTCGCGGAAGTCGAAAAACAACTCCGCTCCGTCAAACTGCAAGCTGGTAAGGCCCGCAACTACCAGCAGTACGCCGTCCAGCTTAACGAAATGAAATCCCAGTACTACCTGGCTGAATATCATAATCTCATGGAAGATCAGGGAAAGCTCAGGGTCCATCTGGACGAAATCAACCAGAACCTGCGCGATCTCAAGCTGCAGGGTGATACAGCCGAGGCCAACCGCAGTCAGATGGATCTCCAGCTTGTCGATCTTGGCAATCAGATCGCCGGTGTGGAAAATCAGTTGACCCAGACCACAGGCCAGATTTCTTCCGCCTCCGATAACATCGTCCTGCTGCACCAGCGGATCGAGGAACAAACCGATAATCTCAACCAGGCCCGACGACGGCTGCAGACCTATCACACGCAGATGGACGTCATCCAGAAACAACAGAAACAGCTCGAACAGGAACTTAATTCCCTCTCCAGTGAAGATCAGCAGTTCAATCAGAAAATCCGCGACATCCAGCAGTTGGTCAATCAAAAGGAACTCGATCTGACCGAACTGACCGATGAGGTGGAAACCGAAAAATCCAATCTCATCGAACTGATGCGACAGATCGCCCAAGCCAATAATACGATCAATCAGACTTCCCTTCAGCATCAGAACATCCTGAGTAATCGCGAACGCCTCGAGGCTCGGCAAACACAGCTGCGGACCCAGCAGACCGAAATTCAAACCAAGCGCAGCGGATTGCTCCACGATTTCGAAGAACTTCAGGAAAGTCTAACTGCAGCCGAAAACGAACTGACCGACGTTCAGAAACAAAGCGAGCAGCTAAACCAGCAGGCCGATCAGATCACAAAGGACCTGGCCCAGGCTCGCGAAAAACGATCGGCCCTGCGTTCCCGCTTCGATGTCCTGCACGACATGGAAAGTAAGTTTCAGGGGTTGGATAAGGGTGTTCGTACTCTTCTTCAGCAAAAAGAACATCAGCCGGAAATCTTTGCCCCACTCGAAACCCTCGTTGCCGACATCGTCAAGACCGATCTTGAGCATGCGAAACTTATTGAGACCGCCCTGGCCGGCCGGGATCAATTCCTCGTCGTCGAACACGCCGACTTTATCGAACAAAATCGAAAAACTTTCGCCGAGCTGCCCGGGCAGGTCAACTTTCTGGCTTTGGACCTTCTGCCCGAAATTTCCGATGTTCGTGACTTTGCCGGTACCGACGGAGTGATCGGCCCTGCCGTCAAATTCGTCCGCAGTGAAGAAAAATACAACCGCCTTATCCATGTTCTGCTGGGAAAAACGATACTCGTCCGCGATTTGACAGTTGCGATGACCCTTCGACGCCAAGAGTCCGTAGCCCTGCGGTTCGTGACGCTCGACGGCGAACTGCTCGAAGCCGATGGTTCTATCCATATCGGAATCGGTAAGGCATCCAGCGGCCTGATCTCACGAAAATCCGAACTGGAAGCCTTGACTGCTCAACTGGCTGATATCGATGGCCAGATCGTGCAGCTCGACCAGTTATCGCAGCAGGCCGACGAACAGCAGCGAGCCATCGCCGCACGCCAGCAGCAGTTGCGAACCCGGATATACGAATGCAAGACTGCCCGCGTTCAGGCCCAGACCAATCTTGCCAACTTCGACGAACAGCTTCGCAAACTCGCCCAGGAAGAGCCGATCATCGTTTCCGATCTCAAGTCGCTGGAACAGCAGGAAGCCTTTGCCATCGAACAGCAGGAAAACGCACTGCAGAAAGTGTCGGAACTCGAATCCCGGCAGTCAGAAATCCAGTATCGTCTCCAGGCCATGCAGGGCCAGCTCCAGTCACGACAGGCGGATCGGAAAAAACTGGCCGATCACCTTACAGAAGTTAAAGTTCAAGCCGGCCAGCTCGCGGAAAAACGCAAAGCCACCGCCGGCGCAATCAACTCACTCCGCGAACGTTATCAGCAAATACTGGCCGCCTATCAGTCCGCTGAAGGCGAAATCGAGTCTGCCCAAACCCGTTGCCGGCAGGCGGAACGACAGATTCTCAGCCTTGAAAGCCGATTGGCCAGGTCTTATCTCGACAAGCAGGACCTCCAGATGCAATCCGCTGCACTACGTCAGCAGCGCGATGCCCGGCAGAAGGCTATGCAGGAAATCCTCGAACGAACCAATACTCTCCGCCAGCAGATCGCCGATATTCAGCAGCAGTCGCAGGATCTTGCCCTGCGTATCAATGAACTGACCGTTCGCCAGGAAACGCTGATCCAGCGCGTCCAGGAAGAACTCCAGATCGATCTCGAACAGGCCTACGCTCAGTACGAATACAAGGAGCAGGACTGGGCGGTTGTCGAAAATGAAATCAACGAACTCAAGGGCAAAATCGCCCGGCTCGGTAATGTCAACATCGATGCCATCGCCGAACAGGAACAGCTAGAGGCTCGCGAAGTCTTCCTGACCGCACAGCAGAAGGACCTGCTCGACGCACAGCAGAAGCTTCAGGAGCTCATCCTCAAACTCGATGACGATTCCGCCAAGCGTTTCGCCGAAACATTCGAAACCGTTCGTACCAATTTCCAGGAACTATTCCGCAAGCTCTTCGGCGGTGGAAAAGCCGACCTCGTGCTCGACAATCCGGAGGATGTTCTCGAAAGCGGCATAGATTTTCTCGCCCGGCCGCCGGGAAAAGAAACCCGCTCGGTCAGTCTATTGTCCGGCGGTGAGAAAACTCTGACTACTGTCGCGCTGCTGCTGGCGATCTTCAAGTCCAAGCCTTCGCCGTTCTGCATCCTCGACGAAGTTGATGCTGCACTGGACGAAGCCAATGTCGATCGGTTCAATATGGTCATTCAGGACTTCCTGCAGCATTCGCAGTTCATTGTTATCACACACAACAAACGAACCATGAGCTATGCCCATGTCCTCTACGGCATAACCATGCAGGAAGCCGGCATATCACGTCGTGTGGCCGTCAAATTCGACGACAAAACCGGCGCTCCGGTACCCGGAAAAGAAAAAGAGGAACAGGAAGCCGCCTAGCGGGTATAATGTATTAAAAGTGAAACCTGTTTTTGGAAGGAATCATTATGGTGGTCACACACTACCCTTTGGCGCTCTTGCAAAATATCGGACCGAGCGAATGGCTCCTGATCGCGATCATTGCCCTGGTGATTTTCGGCAAACGGCTACCCGAGGTCGCCAGATCGCTGGGTAAATCCGTTGTCGAATTCAAAAAAGGACTCAACAATGTCCAGGTCAATGTTGCTACCACAACTGCAGAGACA
>CAYMXC010000062.1:0-10531 GCA_964394135.1 uncultured Phycisphaerae bacterium | reverse complement strand
ATCCCCGAAATCTCGATCTTTCCCGAAAAACAAAAAACTACAACCAGTGACGGTGCGGGAGAATTCGGCCTGCTTAATATCGGTAATCCCAATAATGGTGTCACCACGTTGGCCAACCAGATCAGCAACGGCGTGTCCGATGAAGCTATCGTCAACCAGTTCGGAAGCCATGAAATCACCTTCTATAATAATGCTGGAAACCAGATCACTTACACTCTCGACGGAACACCGGGTGCAAAAAATTCTCTCGTCCAGCTTGAGGATAATTTCAAAAGCCGTATCGGAACGGTCATCGGTTTCTTTACCCACACCGCTGTCATCGAATCCGGTGCCAACTCCAAATTTACCATCAACGGCATGCAGTTCGGGCGAGTCATGATGGTCGATGCCCAGGGTTCGGTTAACGGCGGAAAAGCCATCGTCATCCAGCCCGTGGCCTATTTCGGCAACGAGATTATCACCAATGAGTCCGCTTCAATTCACGCAACGGCCGGTAAAATCCGCCTTGTTCGATAAGCTGACCCTGTAAGAAAAAATAAATCAATTCATATTTTATACTTAAAGGAGAACTGACGATTAAGGAAAAATGAAATTGCGTTCGCCCCCGGGACGCTTACATAAAAGTGTCAAATACAGGAGGCCCCGTGAGAAAAGAAACTATTGGATTCTGTGGAAGCTCTCGATATCAGCGCCGTGCAACCGTATTGGCCGTAACTGCAATCAGCTTTACCGCCCTGATCGGTTTTGCTGCCCTGGCTATCGACCTCGGCTACATAAATGTCGTCCAAACACAGATGCAAACCGTCGCCGACGCCAGCGCCCTGGCCGGCGCATCTGCTCTCGCAGGATCGATCGCCCACAACACCCAGCAAGCTCAGACCGCTCTTGCCAATCTCGCCATCGACCGCGCAAAACTCTACGCCGCCAAAAACTTCGCCGCAGGCCATGCCATACGACTGACTGATACAGATATCACTGTCGGATATCTTAACAACTATCGAAACCTCATCGAACCGGTCTGCCCAACCGTCCATCCCTATAACGCCGTCCGCGTACGTGTCGCAAAACAAACCGGAAACCTCAACGGACCCATTAACCTCTTTTTTGCAAAAATCTGGGGCAAAAACTACACAGGATTCTCGGTCGAAGCCACTGCCATCGTTAACGACCATTTCAGTGGATACCAGGGACAAAGCGCCGGCGGAGTCCTGCTTCCCGTCACCGTCAAACTGGATAAATGGAACAGCGAAATCGTCAACCAAGGTGGAGACGACGAGTTTGGTTATGATCCCGATACCGGACAAATCGTTCATCATCCCGACGGAACGAAAGAAATCTCCATCTACCCCGAAAAACAAAAGGGAAACTCCGGCGGGTCCGGTAATTTCGGCATCCTCAACTTCGAAAATGGAAACAACAGCGTAAATCCCGTCGCCGACCAGATTCGAAACGGCGTAACCGCCGAAGAACTCCAGCGAACCATCGGAGATACCAAAATCGTCTTCTTCGCAGAAGATGGAACTCCACAGACCTATACCATCGGAGGAACGCCAGGCTTAAAGGCCTCGCTCCAGGACGATTTCGAATCACGCATCGGACAGATCGTCGGCTTCTTCCTCCATACTACTGTCGATGAAAACGGCTCCAACGCCAAATTTACCGAAGTAATGAGCGAGTTCGGCAGAGTCATGTATGTCAATCTCCATGGCTCCCAAAATTCTAAAGCCGTCGTCATCCAGCCAACCGGCTATCTCGCAAAGGCCATCATCATCAACAACAATGCACCTCGACATAGCACCGCCGGTCAAATACTGCTTGTGCGATAAAACTATTTAACCTGTTTCAACTATTTTTAATCGTACAGCAGTTTATCCACCCCTTGAATCAGACCGATACTAGAGTAAATCGCACAGTGTGCGATATTGTATTGGTCCGATAATTTATTGGTTGGAGTTTGGAATTTTAATGGCTCGTGGCATTAGAGCAATCATCCTGAATAGCGAAGAAAGTAATGCCGTGGAGTTGCGGCAAAAGTTTTTGTCCATCGATGGACTCAAAATCGTCGCAGAACTCGACGAACCTGCTCTCTTTGATACCGCCATCAAGCAATTCCCGGCAGAACTTGTGGTCATCAATCTCGATCCCGATCCCGACGGCCTGATCCAGTGCGCCGCACAGATCAGCCAGAACTATCCCGACCTCGCCCTCTTCGCCGTCAGTGCAACCACCGATCCGCAATTGATCCTCCAAGCCATGAGAAGCGGATTTCGCGAATTCCTCGTCATGCCAATCGATGATCAGCAACTGCTGGCCGCCGTCGAGCGAATCGCCAAACTGACTACCACGCAGCAGGAAACCGGAAAACTCATTTGCGTCCTCGGAAGCGTCGGAGGTGTAGGAACCACCACCATTGCAACCAATCTTGCCTGCGAACTGGCTCAGGTGGCCAAGCGGTCCGCCTGCATCGTCGATCTGGATATCTGCTTCGGACATGTCGCAACCCTGCTCGACATCAGCCCACAGTTCAGTATCGCGGACCTCTGCCAGACTCTCGACTCCATCGATCCCGCCATGATCGAAAAAGCACTCATTCGTCATGAAACCGGCGTATCGCTCCTGGCCCGGCCCCCGCATTTCGCTCAGGCACAGCAAATCTCCGCCGCCAATATCGCCACCGTTTTAAGCGCCCTGTGCGGAATGTTCGATTACGTCATCTGCGATGGACCTTCGCGAGACGACGCTATCCGACCGGGAATCCTTGACCTGGCGGATACGGCTTTCGTCATCATGAATCTTTCCGTGCCTTCCGTACGGAACATCGACCGCATCATGCAGGAACTGCTCAAGGAAGGCTATAACCTTGACCGTATCCAACTCGTTATCTCACGTTTCACAAACGAAAACAACAGCCTGTCCATTGCGGATATCGAACAGACGCTGAATAGAAAAATCGCCTATACCCTGCCGGAAGAACCTCGAGTCATCACCGCCGCCTTCAATACCGGCCAACCGCTTCTGAAATGTGCACCAAAATCAAAAGTACGAGAGATCATCAAAAATATTGCCATGCAGTTGCACGACCCAAAGAGTCAGGCGGCGGAAAATAATTCTTCCGTCACCGGCTTGTTTGCGAGAATGCTTGGTCGGTAGTCAATAAGGAGACAACATTATGCTCTTTAGTCGATCCAAACCGAACAATCCTGAACAGGGAAACAACCAGCCTGCCAATACACCCGCGCCGGCCAGAACGCTGCCGACGAGAATCACACAAAACAAGGATATCGCCACGAAACCCGCAACCCTAACTCCAGACGATATGAAAAAGAAAGTCATCAGCGACCGGGCTATACAGTTCCAGGACCTCAAGGGCCGAATCCATCGAAAACTCATCGATCGGCTCGATTTCGGCAGAATGGAAACGGAAGAAAAAGAAGTCGTCCGCGAGCAGGTCCGGCAGCTCGTCGGCGATCTGGCCGATGAGGAACAGGCAATCCTGAACCTCAACGACCGCCAGCGACTCATCAACGAGGTCATCGACGAGGTCTTCGGGCTCGGCCCTCTCGAAGTCCTTCTCAAAGACCCGACCATCACCGATATCCTTATCAACGGACCTAAAAAAATCTTCGTCGAACGAAAAGGCCGACTCGAACTCACCGAAGTCCAATTCAAAGACAATGCGCACCTGCTGCACATCATCGATCGAATCGTATCCGCCGTCGGCCGGCGATGCGACGAGGTATCACCCATGGTCGATGCACGTCTGCCCGACGGCTCCCGTGTCAACGCCGTAATACCCCCCCTCGCCATCGACGGACCATCCATGTCCATACGACGTTTCGGTGCAGACCCCGTGCGAATCGACGACCTGATTCGCTTCAAGTCCATCACGCAGGAAATGGTCGATTTCCTCGACGCATGCGTCAAAGCCCGGCTCAACATCCTCATCGTCGGTGGTACTGGTTCCGGTAAAACTACGCTGCTGAACAACCTCTCCAGCTTCATCCCCGCCAGCGATCGTATCGTCACCATCGAGGATGCCGCAGAACTGATCCTCCAGCAGCCTCATATCGTCCGACTCGAATCCAGGCCGCCGAATATCGAAGGCAAAGGCCAGGTCACCATCCGCGACCTGCTCATCAACGCCCTGCGTATGAGGCCCGACCGGATCATCGTCGGCGAGTGCCGCGGCGCCGAAACCCTCGACATGCTCCAGGCCATGAACACAGGTCATGACGGTTCCATGACCACAGTCCACGCCAACAGCCCGCGAGATGCCATCTCCCGTGTCGAAACCATGGTCTCCATGGCAGGTTTCGAACTGCCCATCAAGGCCATCAGACAGCAATTCTCCTCCGCCGTAAACGTGATCGTTCAGGGAGCACGACTCACAGGCGGACCCCGCCGAATCCTCCAGATCACCGAAGTCACAGGAATGGAAGGCGAAACAATCACACTCCAGGACCTTTTCGTCTATAAACAGGAAGGCGTCGGACTCGACGGACGAGCCTACGGATCCTTCCACGCCACAGGCATCCGTCCATCATTCCTCGATCGACTCAAAGCCTTCGGCGTCGCGCCTCCAATGGAACTCTTCGAGCCCAGACTCTTGATGAAAGATTACGAATCTTAGGAGTATTCATTATGGATACAAGTGCAATAAGCAGTCTCTTCAGCAATCTGATCATCGCCCTGATGCCGCTGGCAGGTATGATGCTGATCTGTTATTCCGGCTACCAGCTCTGGCGAGATCTCCGCGGCACAGAACGCAAAAAAATCCAGGAAAGACTCCGCGAAGACGATGCAAGAAGACAAACCCAAAAACTCGAACAGTCGATCCGTAAGCAAAATCCAAACGAAAAAACCTTCTTCGAATTGCTCATCGGCCGCATCAGCCTTACAGGAAAAATCGACCGCTGGATCGAACAGGCCAACGTCAACTTCACTGCTGCTCGCTTCCTCCGCAACGTTGGACTCGCAACCCTCGCGGCCGTCGTTATCCCCCTGCTTCTGAAGTTGCCAACCTGGCTCACCTGTGTCCTGCCCTGTATCGTATTCTATCTGCCGATCTGGGTCCTTCGATTCAAGGCCCAGCGCAGAATGGCAAAACTCGTCAACCAGTTGCCCGGTGTCTTCGATCTTATCTCACAGGCCCTCCGTGCAGGCCACAGTCTCGCCAGCGGTGTCCAGCTCATCGGAAAACAGCTTCCAGACCCCGCCGGTCTGGAATTCTCCAGAATCTTCTATGAACAGAACCTCGGTATTAAAATCGAAGAAGCGCTGACCAATTTCGCCAACCGCACCGACCAGCTCGATATCCGATTCTTCGTCACCGCCGTCCTCATCCAGCGGCAGACAGGAGGCGACCTGGCGGAAATCCTCGACAAAATCAGCGATGTCATTCGCGAACGTATTAAAATCATGGGACAGGTCAAGGCACTCACCGCCGAAGGACGACTCTCAGGCTGGGTGCTCGGTATCATGCCGTTTTTCGTCTTTGCCGTCTCCTATTTCCTGAACCCGGAATATGCATCGGTCCTTCTCTACGAACGAAGCGGACAGATGATGCTCGTAGCCGCACTGTTTTTCGAAATCGTCGGCGCATTGGTGATCAAAAAAATCGTCAATATCAAAATTTAGAATGTAAAAAATATAATCATAGGAGTGACTTCCGATGTCCGTATTTATTGGTCTTGTCGTCATGGTGATGATCTCGATCAGCCTAATCAGCTATTCCTTCATCACCACCAAAAACCAGCAGCGGGATATCATCTCCCGACGATTGAAAGATCAGAAAAACTCCCAAAAGACCAAAAACCAGCAAAACGATCTCGCCGCACGCTGGTTCAAGGAAAAGGCCGCTCCCATTCTCGCCAAACCCGTCGCCCCAAAGTCGGCCTCCGAACAGTCGAACCTGAAAATCCGTCTGGCAAACGCAGGGTTCCGAAAGGAAAAGGCCGCCGTCCCCTTCCTTTCCAGCAAAACCATCTGCGCCGTCACATTGATGCTGGGAACGCTCGTCACAATGTGGGCCGGAGAACACACCATACAGAAAATCTTCGGCGCCGCACTCTTCGCAGGCGCTTCAGGTTTCCTCCTGCCAGACCTCTGGTTGTACCTGGCCACCAAAACCCGACAGGAACATATCGTCCATGGCCTGCCCGATTGCCTCGACCTTATGGTCGTCTCCGTCGAAGCAGGACTCGCACTCGACGCCGCTCTCATCAAGGTCTCACAGGAAATGGGAAAAGTCCACAAGGAACTTTCCGAAGAATTTATGCTCGTCACAATGGAAATCCAAATGGGACTCACACGCGCCGACGCACTCATGAATATTGCGATCCGAACCGGAGTTCCTGAACTCAAGTCCCTGGCCGCCATTCTGGTCCAGGCGGAAAAATTCGGAACCAGCGTCGCCACCGCACTCAGAACCCATGCAGAAACCCTCAGGACCAAACGACGCCAGGAGGCAGAAGAACGCGCCGCTAAAACCGCCGTCAAACTCATCATGCCACTGCTTTTCTTCATATTCCCAGCCATCTTCGTCGTGCTTGCAGGACCAGCAGCTCTCAGACTCATCGATGTGCTGTCCAGCGGCGTCCTGCAGGGAGGTGGCAAATGATACCGTCACGAAACAACCCGACATCGCCGATTAATCAAAAATCATTCTTTCTTTTGGAGGTCCTAATCATGAAGTCGATCGTTAATGTCCTTGTTGTCCTCGCCGCCTGCACTCTGATATCACTGCTCGCAACAGGTTGCGCCCAGAAGTCTCATGCAGTTAATCCTAACCCGGCCACCACCACCCAGCCCTGCTGCCCAACGACCCAGCCTGCACAAAAAACCACCTGTTCAAAAACCGTCTGCACAAAAAACACAACAGCACTAACAGATGAAACAGATTGTGAAACCGAGCCGCAGCTCTGCCAAGAGCGACACCCCATGACAAAACAAAACGACCGAATGATCCACAACGCCGAACTGTCCGACATGGTCCTCTGCGATATCCATTTCATGCCCAATCGGCCCATGCTAAATGCAAACGGAACCCAGCGGCTCAATCATCTCGCCTGGCTGGTCGACTGCTACGGCGGAACAATCAAACTCGACCTGGCGGAAACCAAAGGCCGCCTCACCGACGCAAGAACACAAACCGTCATCGCATATCTCAAAGCCTGGGGACTTTCCGATAATAAAATTCAGGTCAGGGTCGGTTTGGCCGATACTAAAGGCATGGACGCAAAAGAAGCGATCCCGATCTATAAAGATACAAGATATCAACCGCAAGCGGAGTCCGGATCAAACAACGGCGGTAAAAAATCAGCATCGGGAAATTACGGAAAATAAGCAACTTTGTTGATCCGTCGGCTGTGAATAAAGGAGATATGCTATGTTACGCGTGATTATCTGGACGGCCACTGTTTGGATCATTATGGTCTTTTTCGCCGGCTGCACCCAGCAGAAGACGCAGGTCGACCGTCCTCAGTTGTCACGCAACTCGGCCAATGCTCAATGGGCACGCCCGGATACGCCTAACGTCGCAGATGTCCCGAAGGCCAAGGCCCCGGCTATCACTGCCACAACTTATTACGCAACGGGACTTCTCCTCGAGCAGCAGGGCGACCTGAACGGCGCTGCGGAAAAATTCAACCGCGCCATCGATCTCGACAATGGAAACGTCGCCGCCTATAATCGCCTTGGCCTGGTCTACACCAAACTCAATAAATTTGACCTGGCACAAGACGCATTCAAATCGGCTCTGCAGCATCAGCCCGGCGCCGCATACCTTCACAACAACCTTGCTTTTGCATACCTCATCCAGCGAAAATATGCCGATGCGGAGGCCGAGCTGAAAAACGCGCTCGCGATCAGCCCCAACTTCCCCAGAGCACATGTAAATCTTGGCATCGCCCTGGCCCGACAGGGAATTTATCAGGAAGCACTCAAACACTTCCAGGCCGCCTGCAGCGGCTCAGAAGCCAACTATAATCTGGCCATCCTTATTCACGCCGACGGAAAACTCGACCTTGCGGAAAAATACTACAACGCCGCATTGCGGCTAAATCCAAAATTCACCCCCGCCGCCAAGGGACTCAAGCAACTGCAGGAAGACCGCCGATCCCTCAGCCAGATCAAAATCGCCGATATCGGAAAATAAGCACATCGATGAACTACACACTACGAACTATCAACTACGAACCGATGACGGTTTCTTTCAACCCCTTCTTTTTTGATTTTTTGATTTTGGGATTTGAGAATTTCCTTTATCCGTCACAGCCGTGCCGTTCTTCTCCCTGAACCACGCCCTCAGCACACCCTCCGCAGGTTTCCCCTTCGGCGTATACCCGTAATCACCCGGACCGCTGCCGTCCGTCGTCCATTCCCACCACATCGCACCAACTACCGAGCTTTCACCTCGCCAGCTCTGAATAAATGCCTCATAACACTTCTTCTGCTCCCGAAGACCTGTCGTCGACGGCGACTGATGACGGTAATAATTCCACGCCTCAACACTCGCCCCAGGCTGGGAACACCACCCCACTTCCGTAAACAATATCGGACGATTGATCGTCTTCTGCCAGCTCAGGATATCCTTCTTGATCTTGCCCCAGTTGGAAACCAGAACCTTCATCTCCGGATCTTCCTTGTCCGACAACTTGTGATATGTCGTCATCCCGATCCAGTCCAGTTTGTCCCAGAAGCTGACCTGCCGGTAATGATCCCAGTTCGACGAATAAAATAACTTCCCGTGATATATCCGGCGAATCTCCTCGATTATCTTCACCCACCGCTGCCGAAAACTCTCCGTCGAAATCAGTTCCGCCCCCACCGCCATCCCATCTACCTTGTTGTCCAGACCGATCTTCGCAAAATATTTGATATATTCCAGATAGCTGGAAAACCACTCGTCCCAGTCAGGCGGCTGAATCACCCCACGCCACTCCGTCCCACGCGGATTGCTCAGCAGAAGCACAGGCATGATGATCACCCGCATCCCATGACTCCTGGCCCGATCAATCAGCGACTTGAACTGTTCCGGCGTCGGACATTTTCGAATATCGATCGTTATCCCCGCAGAACCGGCATGTTCCTGATAACCCGCTACCGAAAAACCCACCGTGTTGGCCCCCAAATCCGCAATCTCATCAATCGCCTTCAAATATGATTCCACACCGTCAGCCGTATAGCTGATCTGGATCGCCATACCCCGATAATCGCCCTGATTTCCTTCCCAAGGAGCGGACGAAGCCTGGCTCGTCGGAACGCCAAATCCTTCCGCAGGCGCAGTCGCCGAAGGACCAGCCGTCCGCAAATATAAACCAATTACCACCACTGCCGCAATTATTCCGAATTTTTGCATGTTTTTCTCCAACATGGTTCTATTCATACACAATCAATCTTATCCTTGCAATACCTCTTTCGCCCCAAAGATCGGATAATGTCAGGCGGCATCGTATAACTGCCACATCTCTTTTCTGCGTACTTCGAACCATGAATCGTGTGTGGATGGTTGGCCTGACTAGTCAAAATTGTCTTTTCAACCATTATTATTCCTGCCGCATATTGTCATTCCCCAACAGGCGAAAATCCTTCTTTTCAATTTTCTCGGCAGAAAGACTTTTACATTTTCCCGTTTACTTTTTATCTTTTATCTATGATCCATATGGAATTTAAAAACATCCTGATCATCAAACCCTCTGCCGCGGGCGACATCATCTCCGCGATGCCGGTCCTGCCGGCACTGAAAAAACGCTATCCAAACGCCCGAATCACCTGGATGGTCGCTTCCCACCTGGCCGACCTCCTGCGCGGCCATCCGATGATCGACGAACTGATTGAATTCGATCGGCGACGCTTCGGCTACCTCGCCTTGAGCTGGATCGTCGCCAAACGATTCCGAAAATTTCTCCGCCGGCTCCGAAATCAGAATTTCGATCTGGTCCTCGACTTCCAGGGCCTTTTCCGCAGCGGATTTTTCGCCTGGATCACCCGCGCGCCCGTTCGGGTCGGACCAACCGAAAAACGCGAACTCGGATGGATTTTTTATACCCATCGCCTGCCAACCCGACCACACGATACGCACATCGTCGATCGTATCGCCTCGGTCGGCGAACTGCTCGGCCTCGATCTGGCCGATCCGAACTTCGTCGTTTACATCCCAAACTCCGCGAAACAAAAAATTCACGACGCACTGACTGCCCAGAATCTTCAGCCGGGACATTTCATCGCCCTGGCGCCCGGCGGAACCTGGTCCAGTAAACGCTGGCCGGTCGATCGGTTCGCAGAACTGGCCCGAAAAATCCTCTCCGATCTTCAAATTCCTGTCGTTCTCATCGGCGGATAAGGCGAACGAACTTTGGCGGATGAAATCCTTCGCAGCGTCGATTCTCCGAACCTTAAAAGTTTCGTCGGGCTCACTTCCCTGCCTGAACTGCTCGCTCTGATCGACGCGGCTCGGGCTCTGGTCTGTAATGATTCCGGTCCCATGCACATGGCCGTCGCCTTGAACAAGCCCCTCACCGCGGTAATCGGG
>CAYMXC010000061.1:0-10536 GCA_964394135.1 uncultured Phycisphaerae bacterium | reverse complement strand
CTGAGGCAGGTGGCTGATGCAGATGACCTGCTGATTGTCGGAGAGCTTGGCCAGTTTGGCCCCGATGACCTCGCCCAGACGTCCACCGACGTTTGAATCGACTTCGTCGAAGACGAGGACGGACGATCGGCCCGGGCTGGCAAGGATGGATTTGATGCCGAGCATGACTCGACTCAATTCACCGGCGGATGCGACCTTTCGCAGGGACAGGACCGGCTGGCCGGGATTGGTCTGAATCAAAAATTCAATCGTTTCTAGGCCCGAGGGTGAAGGTGCGTCGTTCGGCGTTGGGATAAATCCGACTTCGAACCGCGCGTTGGGCATCGCCAGTTCGACCAATTGTTTATTGACCGCAGCAGCGAGTTTGGCGGCGGCTTTTTTCCGGAGGTCGGACAGTTTGGTTCCCAGTTGCATTCGCTGGTCGGCGTGGCGGTCGATTTCCGCGTCAATCGAGTCCTGATCGGACTGTTGACTCTTTAATTCATCCAGTTTCAGGCCGATTTGCCTGCGGAAGGGTAAAACCATTTCGATGTCGCCCTGGCCGTATTTTTTGGCCAATCGCTGCAGCAGGGCGAGGCGCTCATCAAGTTCCGCCAGACGTTGTGGGTCAGATTCCAATTCATCAATATAATTGGCCAGGGTGCGGGATACATCATCGAGTTCGACGACGGCGCTGTTGATTTGGTCCGGCAGTGACTGAAGCCGTTTATCGATGTCCGAAAGTTGCTTGGCCTTTGCATGCATAGATCGCAGCATATCAAGGACGGGAAAATCACCTTCCTCCAGGCCGGAGACCAGGGTACCTGCCAGTTCGCGGAGTTTTTCAATGTTGCTTAGTTGACGCTGCTGTATTTCAAGTTCACGCTGCTGGCCTGGCTGGAGCTTGGCCTGGTCGATCTCAGCGATCTGAAATTCGTAAAGATCGATCTGCTGCCGGCGTAGTTCCGCGTGATCCAGGAGTGTCTGTCGGCGCTGGATTGCGTCTCGCCATTTCTGATGGACGGCGGCGAACTCCCGTGCCAGGGATTCGGTTCCGGCGAAGGCATCGAGTAATCGGAGCTGAATCGCGGGGCGGAGCAGATATTGATTTTCGTGCTGGCCATGAACGTCGACCAGCAGTTCTCCGATCTGCTTGAGTGTGGCGTGCGGGATGGGAATCGAATTGATGGTGGTGGAAGTTTTCCCGCTAGCCAGCAGGCGTCGCTGGATGATCAGTTCGCCGTTTTCCAATTCCACATCTACGATATCCGCCAGGTCTTTAGTAAGAGCGTTGCCGTTGAGTTCGAAGACGCCGACCAGCAGGGCTTCTCCGGCGCCCGGCCGAATCATTTTTGTAGGCTGGCGAAATCCGAGCAGAAGCTCCAGTGCGCCGATTATCAGGCTTTTGCCTGCGCCTGTCTGACCGGTAAATACGTTAAACGCGGCGTCGAACTCGATCTCAAGATCCTGAATAATCTCCAGATTTTTGATATATAACTTGCACAGCATATGAGAATTGGATTTTTATTTTACCATTGAGCCGGGAGATACCGGTTTGTCTGTGGTCAGAACAATCACGTCGGTCGGTGGTTCGCCTTCGCTTGCGGCCAGCAGCATGCCCTGGCTTTCCAGTCCGCGCATCATTCGCGGTTGAAGGTTTGTTACCACTACGATCGATTTACCGACGAGTTGGTCCGGCTGATAAAACATTTTGATACCGGCAACGATCTGGCGGATGCCCATAGCGCCTAGATCCACCTTCAAAACGAGTAATTTGTCGGCGTTGGGATGCGGGCCGGCTTCCACGACTTTTCCAATACGCAAATCAAGGGCAGCAAATTGGTCGTAGGTGATAAGCGGTTTGGTATCTGCTTTTGGGGCAACATTCTCCTGCGGTTTCGGTTCTTCGGTCATTATCGGTTACTCCATTTTGTATAGGCGCGAATAATAAACAATTTTCAGGCATTTTACAAAACGAACCGATCGGCGTCGAGAACAGTTTTTACAAACAGCTTCATAACTCAAAAACGGTGTCCATGGGTCTACTGGAACCCATTCAACACAGTTATGAAACCGGTTCTGGTTTCCGATCAACCTTGGACAGAAATCGGAACACCGAGGATTGTTTACCAAAGGTGAACGTCATGGTTTTTTCGCAGCGGGCTGAGTGGTCAGATTCAGCCTATCCCGCAGGCGTTCCTGTAACTTGGGGGGCATGTTTTGCAGTGTGAATTCGATTGCTTTGCGTTTCATGTCACGATACGGTGGCATATTCATTCGGCCTCTTTCGTCTTTCAGCAGTCGTCCATGCATGTAATTATCGTAGAGTAATTTGGCTACGCGTTCTTTGGCCAGGGCGGAGTAATCGTCACCGACGGCATAGCTGCTGCAGGCCTGGACGAGGAAAAGCATGATCGTACTGTTGATGTCGGTCAGACCCGAGGTTCTCACGTCTTCGAGAATGTATTTATAAATATAGGGTTCCATACCGATATCATATTCGGGATTGGGATACATCTTCCGCATTTTATCCCAGTAGTGCCTGGCCATGTTCATGTCGCCGAATTGATAACACAGGGCGATGGCCTTTCGAAGGAAATTGATGTGTCCGGACTTGAACGTTTCACCGGCTGTGCCGTCCCAGGGAATTTTTTCCGCCTCAGCGTATTTTTTGCCAAGAGAGATATAGGTTCGATCGACGACGGGTATAAATCGAATGTCCGGGGATATCAGGGGCATACCTTCTTCGGTGAGACTGAAACGTCCGCGGCGGACAAGCTCCTGGAGCGAACCATAGATAACACGATCGGTATTGAGCGCCTCAAAGGAAGTATCAGCACCGACGGCCTTAAAGCCGCGATAGGACCAGTAAATCGCATGCGCCTCTGGATTACGGAAGTCCAGT
The DNA here is from genome assembly GCA_964394135.1 of uncultured Phycisphaerae bacterium. Classification (GTDB taxonomy): domain Bacteria; phylum Planctomycetota; class Phycisphaerae; order JAAYCJ01; family JAAYCJ01; genus CAYMXC01. The sequence continues at coordinate 7,652 of CAYMXC010000061.1, read as the reverse complement.
GGGCCGTATCGGTCTTTCTGGCGAAGTTCGGCAATGATTTTGGGTTCCAGTTTCCATTCTTTGAGAAGCCGCTGGCCGCGGAGAAATCCTTCGAGCAACTTAACCTGGTCGGTATAGGTCGGATCGTCTACAAGAGCCAGCACTTTTTCGCCGAATTCGCTACGATGCGAAATGAGATAGAGAAACTTTTCGCGAGGATCGATCTTGAAAGCTTCCAGTTTTGCGACGAATTCAGCCATTTTCGGGTCGGCGACCAGGGCTTCCCAGGTTTCCGGTGCCCGGCAGATATCATCATATTTGGCATCGGGCCAGCCGATGATATCTTCCATGGCCTTGGCGATCTGTGTCTTGTAATACCAGTGAAAGTCGTCCGACATGGCGCCGATTTTGTGATGAAATATCCAGGCCAGCTGCTGGTACATTCCGATGGATTTTGGGTTAAGGGGAATGCCGCGATCGCGGAGCAGTTCATAGCCATTTTTGACCCATCGCCAGCGGTCGTCGCCGGAATTCATGGCCACGGAAATATTGTAGGACATATTCCAAGCCTGGAAAACCCATACGCTGGTGAAATGTGGCTGAAGCTGGCATATCCATTCTGCCCGCTGGTTGGCGTCGAAATATCGTCCCTCCTCCTGCATTTTCTGCAGACCGATCCAGAGGTAATCGACAGCGAGCGCCCGGCCGACGCTGAAAAGAACATTGGTCAGAAGATCAGGTCTGGCCTGGGCTGGCAGTTCCGTCTTGGCAAGCCCCATAGTTTGACGGGACTGATTGACCTGTCGAACCATGAAATATCCGCTCGTCACCAAAGCGACGGTCAGGAGAATTGCCATTAATTTTTTCGTTAGCATAGACATAATATAAAAATATCAAAATATCAAAAGGTGATTCTGTTAAACGACAACCTTTCCAAGTTCCCGGCGATGGAAGATGAATGCACCGAACAGGGCCAGTATGCCGCCCTTGATAACCATCAGGGAAATGAACAAACGAAGCACTTCCCGCCACGCCACCACTCTGCCGTCGATCAGGCTGGACGTATAGGTTCCGACATCCAGCACGGGGACAAACATCAGGGACAGGAACACACCGATTTTTTCAATGTATTCCAATATGTTTTTAGTCAGGGCGAATCCGTAATTGAAACCGACGGCTTCGGAGAGGAAATTCCCGGACAGCCCGATGAAAAAGACCGAAATCGTCAGCAGGGATGCGATGGGGAAGGACAGGAATGTTCCGCACGCCAGGGCCAGCGTCACGACGAAGAGAATCGTCATGGCGGTGATGATGCCCGTTCGGATGAAATTGGGGGCAAAAGTTCCTTCCCGGACGAGAACTTCCATTCCGTCGGCTACGGGGAAGTGGACGGAAACATTTCGCGGGTCGATGTTGACGAAGGAGAATGTCAGCGATCCATCAGGTTCGATGGCGTTCACGGGCACATTGATTTCATATATCGTCCGGTAAGGTTTCTCGCCCTGCCAGACATATACCTTCGGTGATTCTTTTCGCCCAATGACCCATTGCCCCATGATCGTATTGCCATGCAGTTGATTGGCCTGATCGACATTGGTTGTGGATGAAGGCTCATATTTGAATCGCAGTGTATATACCACATCACCGGCCTGTGGCGGCTTGAGTCCGGTGATCTTCCAGGTTCCCCACTGTTTGGGACCGACGGTACGGGAACGGTTGATGAATTCCTCGGCAAGAGCTTTCTGGATTTCGCTGGGTGGTTTGTTCTCCGGCAGGGAGCCTTCAGCCCGTAATTGTTCATAGCGCTTAGCTACCTGATCTGCAACGTCTGGCATGGGGGGCTTGTATCCCTGTCTGGCTACGAGGACCTGATTGCGAATCTTGAATTCATCTTCTGTTTTGGCTTGGACCTTGCCTGCGTAGAAATGGACGACACCGAAGGTTACTGCCAGGGAAATCGCCATCAGGCTCAGGGCGAGAATGGATATTCCGATCCATCGGCCCAGGAGCAGCTGCCATCGTGCGATCGGTTTGGTGACCAGACTGTCGATCCGAAGGGTCTTGATGTCCTGATCCAGAGTCCGGCAGGCAAGAAATGTGACGAGCAGGGCCAGGAGAAAATGGGTCAGGCCGATGGAATAGGACATAAACATCTGGATTTTCCCTGCCACGGTTCCGTCGCCGGATGCGGTTGAAACCAGAAGAACCATGACGCCCGCCAGGAGGAGAATAAAGGCGACTCCCACTCGTGTGCGAATGGATTCGGCGAGGGTTAATCGGACACCGGCCCAGATTCGATACAGGTCTTACCCTCCGTTGCCGTTCTTCGGGTCTTTTTTGTCGGTGCGGTTTATCAGGTCGTCAAGCAGATCGCGATCCACTTTTTCCTGTTCCGGCAGGGCGGCAGTGGGTTCATTTGCCTCAATGTCATTCATCGGTTCCTGGGCCAAGCGTTCTGCATCTCGACTTATCAATTGATCGAGAACTTCACGTTCAACAGCCGTGGGAGATGGTTCTATCGGAGCCGGTACAGCGGCAGGTGCAGCTATCGGTTCCTGGGCTGATGCCAGTTTATTTAAAAGGTCCCGGCCTTGATCTTGGGGTTTGGCCATAAGGAAGTCGCTGACTTTTCCGCCGGCCAGCGCTCCACTGGTGACCATTTCCGTCTGGGCCTGCTGAACCTTTCGCAGGAAAAATCGTTCCAACCGGTCGCGAGGCGAACCGACGGAAATTACCTTGGCACCCAGATTCTCCTCGAGATAATTCTGCAATTCGCGTAATTGATTGGGATTCAGATTTTCCGTTTGAATCTGCGTTAGATCCTGCTGGGCTAGGAGTTATTCGATAGGTCCGCAGGACAGGAGCTTGCCGCCGTACATGATGGCCACTTCGTCGCAAACGTCTTCGACATCGGCCAGAAGATGACTGGACAGCAAAATGGTCTTGCCTCGTTTTTTGAGTTCGAGCAAGAGGTCTTTAATTTGTCGGGTGCCGATCGGATCAAGCCCTGAAGTCGGTTCATCCAGGATGAGCAAATCAGGGTCGTTGATGAGCGATTGCGCCAGCCCGATTCGGCGGGCCATACCTTTGGAATATTGTCCGACCGCTCGTGATGCAGCCGGTCCGAGTCCGACCATGTCCACCAGGGCCTCGGCCCGGCGCGATCGTTCGGTCCTGTCAAGATTGAAAATCCTGCCATAAAAATCGAGTGTTTCCCAGCTGTCGAGGAACTGGTAAAGTCGCGTTTCTTCCGGCAGGTATCCGATTCTCGATTTGACATCGACATTGGCAGGACTTTTTCCGAAAACCCGTGCTCTTCCAGTGGTTGGATAGAGCAGGCCCAGGAGGATTTTGATTGTGGTGGTTTTACCCGAACCATTGGGACCGAGCAGGCCGAAGACTTCGCCTTTGTGAATTTGCAGATTCAGATTATTGACGGCCTTGACCTTGTCCCGTCCCCAGAAATCCTTGTAGATTTTATTGAGCGAGATCGTTTCGATTATGATTTCATTTTCTGTCTGCGGCATATCCATTACCTGTAAATCGATTTTTTAAATCATGAAGCCTCATCAACTACCTGGCGGGCCTCCGGGGGGAGGTCCCTGAGGCGGACCGGGCGGCGGACCCTGCGTCGATTCATCGGCGGGAGGAACGGTCTGCTGATTTCGAACGGGATTTTTCAACTCGTCGGGATCGCGGTCGATCCACATCCGCAGCTGATCGACATTTTTCGGCAAGTACCATTTTCGAACATTTTTGAGGGAAGTTTCAAGAGTTCCCAGAAGCAGCCGGCTGAGGACCACGCGAGGGTTCTTCTGATATTCCGGCAGCAGCGCCTGGAGATATCCTGCATCGGCCTTGGCCGATTCCACTACACGTGTGCGGTACACTTTGGCCTCGGCGAGAATTTCCTGAACGGAGCCGGTGGACTGATCAAGCAGGTGTTGAACGTTCTTTCGGGTTTTCGCCAGCCTGGGGTCGGATGTATCCTGATATTTTTTCTCCAGTTCCAGGGCTTTGATTAGCTCCTGATAGCCCGAACCGGCCGTCTGGACCAGTCTCTGGTTCTGATCGCCCTCTGCCACCTGGATTGCTCCGTGCATCTGCTCTGCGGCGTTTCGCACTTCATTGAAATTTTGCTCAACCTGTCTTGGCGGGACGATGCTCTTGATCAGTACGTCTTCCAGTTCCAGTCCGCAGTTTGTTGCTCGAATGGCGTTGTCGAGATTCTTTTTCACTACACTGGTAAAAGTTCCCTTCATCGGCCCGAGAAGATCATCGACCTTGAACAAATTGGCCGTTTTAACCACGGCGGCACAGGCCAGAGAATTGATCAGGTCGCTCTCCGGCTGCTTGAATTTTTCAGGCTGATCTGCGTTTTCGATACATCGCACATAATCAAAAGCGTCGGAAACGCGATAGTAAACGATGAGGCTGACGTGCAGGATATTGGCGTCGCTGGTGATGACGAAATTATCCTTTCCAGGCACCAGCGAAGCGCCGACGGTGGCGCTTTTGCCCTGAATTTTCTCCTGTTCGGTCATCATATACCAGAATTCGCAGTTTAGAGATCGCCGATTTTTCGGAATGACGATTCGATGGTCGATGGGGTAAGGCCAGGCCCAGTGAAATCCCGGCTGAAGCTCTCGCTCCAGAGGGCCGGTTCCCAAGACTTTGCCGAATCGCTGAACTAGGGCTACCTCTTCCGGCTTGACCTGGAACGCGCCGGTGACCAGATAGAGGATAACCGCAAAGATCATTAGGAGCTTGAGGAGCCAAAAGCTGACGCGAAGCGCATCGACCAGCGCTTTGTTGGCCTGATCGATCGGCTCCTTGGCGCCTTGTGCCATTTCCGGCAGTGGCTCATGTTCGTGATGTTGATCGAATCCGTGTTCTTCCATAGGCATATTGTTAATTCCTGTCAAACTTCGGTCATCGTTATTTACTGTTGCTGAGAGGGACCAGTTTATTCTCGTTGAGTGTTGACGGCTGAGTTGTTGTGCCCGGCTCCGTCAAAATTTTCAGGATTTTCGAACTGAGCAGATCGAACGGCGGAACCTGGTCGGCGTCGAGAACAAGCGTCGATCGCTGGGGCAGAATTTCCTTGAGAGTTTCCAGCCGTTTGATGAAATTATGCAATGCAGGGTTTTCCGAGAAAATCTTGTAATATTTGGCGGCCTCGACATCTCCCTGTCCGCGGATGGCGAAGGCTTCTGCCTGTGCGCGGTTTTCAATATCGCTGGCCAATCGATAGGCTTCGGCCCGGATTTGTCGGGCCTTGCTGTTGCCTTTTGCGCGATAGTCGCGGGCCAACTGTTCCCGTTCCTGTCGCATACGATCAAAGACCTTCTTGGTGGCTTCTTCCGGAAGTTCCAGACGCTTGATGCCCGCACTGATCACTTCGATGCCGTAATTCTGCTGGGCCTGATCGGCCAGACTGCTCTTGAGTTCCTTCTCGATCTGTTCAAATTTCATACGGTCAGGATTGGTGCTGACGAAATTCTCGAAAGTATGCCGGCCGACGACCTTTCCCATGGCGTCGTGCATCATGCCCGTCAGAACGGTTCGAGTCTTGTCGAGGGTCTTGATTTCACGGAGGTATCGGTTGACGTCGTTATTGCTGGTGCCGATTCGCCATGCAACATATGTAGTAACCGTAATGCTCTGCTCGTCGGAGGTGAAGAGTTGCTCCATCTTGCTTTCATGCACGCGGAGGCGATTGTCAAAGGCTGTCACCTGTTCGATCGGCCAGGGCATTTTCCACTTCAACCCGACATCCTTTTCGTTTGCTCCACTGTAGCTGCGAACCACTTTTCCGAATCGCGTGACGACCACTGTCTGGGTAAATGGAACGGTGAATGCCACCATGTAAAGTGCAAAGACGCCGATCACCACGATCGCCAGTATCATGCTTACCGCATTCCGTTTGTTCTGCTCTGCCATTTCCGAAATTCCTCACGATTATAGAAAACGTTGTTGACTAAGGTTGCTGCGATTTTACTTCCTGGGAGATTTCCTCGCCCAGGCCGACCAGACCGGAAGAGATTTTTTCCTTGTCGTCCACAGTCAGGATGAACTTTCGAGAATCGTCCATAGCGATGATAAATTTGCGGACGTTTCCAAGCGACTGCCCCACGACATCCAGGTAATTGCGAAGGAAAAACACCTCCGGAGCGATGACATAACTCTGGAGCTGGGCTTCAAACCGCTGGGCCTTGGCTTTTTCCACGACCACTTTGCCATAACGACTCGCTTCCGCTTCGGCTTTTCGCTCGCTAGCCAGTGCGATTGCTGCCGGAACCCGTTCATTGGCGTCGCCGCGGGCGCTCAATACCATTGTTTCCCGTTCCTGACGGGCATTGATGGCCGCCTCGAAATTGCTTGCAATATCAACGGGAGGATGCAGACCGACCAGGGCTACGCGAACCAGTTTCAGGCCCGTCTGCCGACGGTCCAGCTCCTGCTGGATGGAATCCTTCAATTTGGTCGTGGTCTTTTCACGATCCGTGGTCATCACCGCCATCGGATCGACGCTGGCCATATGCTGGGTCATCTGGCGATAGGCGATCGAACTTAAAATTTCCTCCGGGTTTTCGTAATGGGTGACATAATCGAAAAGTCCATCGCCTTTGTCGTCGTCGCGGATCTGGTAATAAAGTACAACCGACCCTGCAATGATGTTAACAGGCGAGAGGGCATTTTGGTCTTTATCGATGCTCTCGGTATCAGCTGCAATCATATTAACCTGTTTGCTGGCAACGAGAATCTGATACTCATCGCCGGTAACGTGTTTGATGGTCCACAGGATCGGTTCTTTCCTGGTCGGGTCAAACAGCGTGCTGTCGCCGGAAAAACCAATTTCCATCTGTCGAATCTCGTTGACCGGATAGATGCTGGCTGTGTCGATCGGCCAGGGCATCTTCAGGTGCAGACCTTCTCCCAGCACCGTGGAAGGCTTTTGCCCGAAACGCGAGATGACGACCTTTTCGCCGGGCTGAACTACAACGATCGTGCTCATCAGATAGAGAGTGAAGGCCCCGAACAAAAGCAGGGGGGCGATGGCTTCCTGCAGAAGCTGATAAAACCATGTATCGGAGACCTTGAATCCGAATTGATAGTCGATTGTCTGTGCGATTGATCGCATGACGCCTTCCGGCTCACAGAACAGACCAAGGATTCGGGATTCGTAACTGGGCCGATACTCCTCGCCGGTGATCCGGGGACGATAAATGTCCATGACGAGGTTTAAAATGATTTCGATCGCCAGCAGGGCCATCAGAACGGCAATGACCTGTGCGAGGATCGGTTCCACCCATTCTACACCATAATATGACAAGGCCAATGATACGGTGATCGCCAGACAAGCAAGAGCATTTCCCATCAGGTAGTTGGCGCCGGCGCGAAGAACACGCCAACCTCGGGTTCGGCTCAGTCCCAGACAATACCGCGAAGTCCAGAAGCAGATCAATGCAGCACCGGCAATAATGACGAGGCTTGCGGATTGATTTTTGTTGGGCATTTTTATTGCATCGCCCAGCCAGGTCAGCGGCCAGACTGAAGGCAGCATCAACGCAGAAAAGAGAAACAGACATGCCGACGTGACAAGAGAAAAAATCGGGACAAACCACCGTTTTATGATTTTAAGCCGGTGTTCCATGGGCAGTTCTTCGCCC
>CAYMXC010000060.1:4122-10556 GCA_964394135.1 uncultured Phycisphaerae bacterium | reverse complement strand
ACGGAAGTCTGCACGTATTTCATGCAGAACAAAGGGAAATATCCGCAAGGCTTGGATAAGGAAGTGAAAGCGGCGTTGGCGAAGGTCGAAAAGACCATGAGTATGAAGTTCGGCGACGAAAAGAACCCCCTGCTGGTATCCGTTCGTTCCGGCGCCCGCAGTTCGATGCCTGGGATGATGGAAACAGTTCTGAACGTCGGCCTTACCAGCAAGACCCGGGAAGGCTTGATCAAGCTGACCAATAATCCGCGATTCGTCTATGACGCCCACCGACGTCTGATTCAGATGTATACGGACGTGGTGATGGAAAAGGCGGAAGGAATCGAGCCGGCTGAAGGCATGGGCATTCGTCAGCAGCTCGAACGTGAAATGGCAAAGATGAAACAGGCCCGTGGTGTAAAGAACGATACCGATCTGACGGCAGAGGACCTGAAGGAACTGATTGAAATTTACAAGGCGAAAGTCAAAGAAGTTCTCGGCAAGGAATTTCCGGATGATCCGATGGAGCAGTTGTGGGGCGGTATCCGTGCGGTGTTCATGAGCTGGAACGGCAAACGAGCCGTCGCATATCGGAATATCGAAGGCATTCCGCACGAATGGGGCACTGCCGTTAACGTTCAGACGATGGTGTTCGGGAACATGGGCGACGATTCTGGAACAGGCGTTGCGTTCACACGTAACCCGGCGACGGGCGAAAACATTTTCTACGGCGAATGGCTGCCGAACGCACAAGGCGAGGACGTTGTAGCCGGCATCCGGACCCCATTACCGATCAACGAGGAAGGCAAGACTGAACGGAACCAGAACCTTCCGAGTTTGGAAAAGTCGATGCCGAAAGCCTACAAGCAGCTCGACACGATTCAGAAGAATCTGGAAAAGCATTATCACGACATGCTGGATATCGAATTCACGATCCAGCAGGGCAAGTTGTGGATGCTTCAGTGCCGTGTCGGTAAGCGGACGGGCAACGCCGCACTTCGGATGGCGGTGGATATGACCAAGCAGAAACTGATCACGAAGGAGCAGGCCGTTCTGCGAGTCACACCGACACAGCTGGATGAAGTTCTTCACCCGATTCTCGATCCCAAAGCGGAGAAAAATGCGACTCCAATGGCAAAGGGCCTTCCTGCCGGTCCAGGCGGGGCGTGCGGCCAGGTGGTTTTCACAGCAGCAGCTGCGGTCGAATGGGCCAAGTCTGGCAAGACAGTAGTTCTGGTTCGCGAAGAGACGAATCCGGAAGATGTTGAAGGCATGCGAGCCGCTGAGGGTATTTTGACCGCGCGTGGCGGAATGACCAGTCATGCGGCATTGGTAGCCCGCGGGTGGGGCAAATGCTGTATCGTGGGTGCCGGCGAACTGCACATCGACGTACACAACAAGACGATGAAGGTCGAAGGCAGCGACGTGTTGATCAGGGAAGGCGACTATATCAGCCTGAACGGGTCACGCGGTTATATTTACAATGGTCAAATTCCTATGGTCAAGTCGGCCGAGGAAAACGTATATTTCCAGGATTTCATGAAGATATGCAACAGCGTTCGGAAGATGGGCATCCGCACCAATGCGGACACTCCTGCCGACGCCGCCAAGGCCCGGTCGTTCGGAGCGGAGGGCATAGGACTGTTCCGGACGGAACATATGTTCTACGGTGTCGGCAGCGACGAACCGCTGTTCAAGCTTCGCAAGATGATTCTGTCGAACACACAGGAAGAGCGCAAAGCCGCTCTGGCGGAATTGTTCCCGCATGTCAAGGGCGACATCAAGGCGACTCTGGAAGCGATGGATGGTCTGCCGGTGACTATTCGATTGCTGGATCCGCCGCTGCATGAGTTCGTACCACAGGGCGAGGAAAAGCAGCGAGAACTTGCACAGGCGTTGAACATCAGCATGGAAGAACTTCACAAGCGTTCCGATGCTTTGCATGAAAACAACCCGATGATGGGTCACCGCGGCTGCCGACTTGGTGTAACGTATCCGGAAGTGACGGAGATGCAGGTTCGGGCCATTTTCGAAGCCGCCGCCGAATTGATGCAGGCAGGCAAGAAGGTTGCACCGGAGATCATGGTTCCTGTCGTTGCTCACGGCAACGAATTGAAGGACCAGGTCGGCCTGATCAAGAAGGTATATGCCGAAGTTTGCAGCAGCAAGGGCGTCAAGAAGATACCTCATATGGTGGGAACGATGATCGAGATTCCGCGGGCGGCGTTGCGAGCGGATAAGATTGCGGAAATAGCTGAATTTTTCAGCTTCGGGACCAACGACCTGACCCAGATGGGCTTTGGTTTCAGCCGAGACGATATCGGCGGCTTCTTGCCGGACTATCTGGAAAAGGGAATTCTTCCGGCAGATCCGTTCCAGACGATCGACCAGGAAGGCATCGGTCAGTTGATCCAGATCGGTATCGAGCGAGGTCGATCGGTCCGTCCTGATCTGAAAGTGGGTATCTGCGGCGAACACGGTGGCGAAGCCAAGTCCGTCGAGTTCTGCTATCGTGTTGGCATGAATTACGTATCGTGCTCACCGTTCCGCGTACCCATCGCTATCCTGGCCGCCGCACAGGCAGCGGTGAAGGAAGCGAAGGTCGCTAAGGCTCCTGCCAAAAAGGCGGGCAAAGCGGCGTCGAAGAAGCCGGCTGCAAAAAAGGCCGCCAAGAAAGGCAAGAAATAATTCTACTTTGATTGACAACCCGATCAGAGGCCGGTGATGAGAATCGCCGGCCTTTTTTTTGATTTCGTTTGATTATAAGTGGAAATGGTTATGCACGCGATTTTCAATACAAGTATTTTGTATGCGATGGGAAGCATGTTTTTTGCAGGCGTCAACGACTTTGTTTTCAAAAAGCATGCGATGAGCGGCATGAGTCAAGGTCAATATCTTGGAATGACCGGCCTGGTCTGGACCGCGGTTTTTTCTCTGTTTGCCCTTGTCACGGCGGGTGACATCACGATCAGCCGGAATGCGATTGTATGGGGAATTGTGGCAGGATTTTTTTCCATCATTTCAAATTACCTGCTCGTCAGCAGTCTGCGATATCTCGATGCCGGCATCGGAGCGACTATTTTCCGGTTGAACCTGGTTATCGTGGCGATCATGGCGTTTATTCTGTTTGACGAAACGCTCACTATGTCGAAAGGAATCGGGTTATGTCTGGCATGCGCAGCGGTGATTCTCTTTGCTGGAGGAACCACCGGCGGGAAAAAACGTGATACGAAAATCAAGGCCTTTGTTCTGGCGATAGCGGCGAGTGTATTGCGTGCCGGCATGGGCTTGAGCTACAAGTTCGCAGCTATCGATTTTGCTTCGCTTCCAAAAGAGGATTTGACGATCCAGAACTACTGGTTTCTGGCCATCCAGGGCTTGATGTGGTTTGTGGTGAGCCTGTTTATATCAATCCGTTTTGAGAGATCGCCCCGAATCAGCATTCGGAACACCGGTTACGGCATGCTCAGCGGGGGATTGATTTGCGGCATTGTTCTGTTCATGGCGAGGGCACTGGTGTCCGGAGATGCAAGTGTCGTGATTCCCATTACACAAATGAGTTTTTTGATGACGTCACTGCTTTCCTGGCCGTTGATCAAGGAACGGTTTTCCATGTGTAAACTATCAGCACTGGCGACGTCAACAGCGGCGATTCTGTTTCTCACTGCAAACAGTTCCAGCTAAAAGCTCGGTATTTGATTTATTTACTTTACGTACGTTCGAAATAATCTACGATTTCCGGCGGTACTTGCGGAATATCTCTTGGAATTCCACCGTTTCGCAAAGAAGATGTCGCCATACAGCCTGCAGCAACCGCATAACGAGCAGCTACAGGCGAAGTCGTCGGACGGCTTTTTCCACGTACATATTGAATAAATTCATCGATGATTCGTGGATCGGCCCCGCCATGGGTTCCGTCCGATTCTGGAATAAAATATTGCTCGTCGCCGTAAGGGTTATAACCTGATCGACGCCGGTTCCAGACGCGAATAACGCAATTTCCTGGAGTATCGCCGATATTTTCAAGGCGTCCTTGTGTACCGATAAAGGTGTAATTTCGAAAGGCATCTGGCGTATAGTGGCATTGCTGATACGAGGCGAAAACCCCGTTATCCAGTTCCATCAGCATCATACTGAGATCTTCGACATCCATTCGCGGGTTTATTCCCTTCTGGGAAAGCGGAGGCCAGAATTCGTCATGGACGGTTGCATCGTTGCTGGCCTCACGATCTCGAATCTGGTTATAAAGAGTCATAGCGCCGAATGCGTTGACTCGTTTGGAAAACCCTCCGCAAAGCCAATGCATTACATCGATATCGTGAGCTCCTTTTTGCAGAAGTAAACCAGTCGCCTTGCCGCTTTCACAATGCCAATCTTTAAAGTAAGCGTCTCCGCCGTAGGAGACGAAGTGTCGACACCAGGCGGCTTTGACTTTTCCGATGGCTCCCTGATCGATCAGTTCCTTCATTTTAAGAACAAATCCCATATGTCGCATATTGTGGCCGAGATAGATTTTTCCTTTCCTTTCAAAAGCGGTTTTCAAAATCCGATCACACCCTTCCATTGTTATGGCCATAGGTTTTTCCAGATAGACCGCCTTCCCTGCATTCAATGCCGCTATCGCATGTTCCTCGTGCAAAAAGTCTGGAGACAAAATAAAGACTGCGTCGATATCGGGACGTGCGAGAAGTGCTCGATAATCCGACGTGACAAAAGCGTCCGCGCCATATTTGGTCTTGAATTGTTCCAAAGCCTTTGGGTTGACGTCCGCCGCAGCCGCCATACGAACGCCTTCCTGCGGTTTATGCACATGTTCCAGCAGATAACTTCGATGGCCTATGCCAATAGCGCCGATTCGTAATTCATTTTTTTGAGTAGTTTCTGTCATCGTATTTCTTCCTATAAATTTTTTTTTACAAAACACTTAATGCCCGTTATTGTCCATTTTGTATGTTATCTTTGAAAGAAGCATTGGTGCCGCAAGATTCCCTTATGATCAGGCTGCTCTGTACAGTTAACATTGTTTCTTGATTTGAAACGTTTCCGTTGAGCAGTTTAAGCAGGAGCTCGCCTGCTTTTCGACCGAATTCCTGCGGCTTAAAGCTGATAGTTGTCAAAGCCGGTGATGTATATGCCGACCAGTCTATATTGTCCCACCCGACAATCGAAACGGCCTGGGGCACACGAATGCCCTCGTCCATCAAGGCAAGCATTGCACCGTATGCCAACCAGTCATTCATCGCAATAATTCCATCGGGCATGGGGTTCTGTCGAACGATTTCCAGGCCCGCGGCATAGCCGGCAATGATGCTGTCGGGAAACGATGAATGCGATATGCTCATATGCCGGCACGCCTTGCGACGGATAGTCTGATATTCAGATGGTTTCCTTTTGCTGAATACGAAACAATATTTCTCTATATCAGAACTCCGCCTGACAAAGGCTTTTTTACATGCAGACCATCGATTGAAAGTATTTGTTACAAGGAAATCCGTCTTATCAAGTGTGGCAGATAAGTAACAAAGACGACGACGTCCCAATCGGATCAGACGGTCGATCACGTTTTCGACCACATCTGCAATTTCTTCCATGACACATGGAATATTTTGTCGCACATTTCTCGCGTTGATCAGAACAAATGGAAGTTTCTTTTCAACCAGCCAGTCCATCATTGGCGGCGTAATCTGCATCAGAACCAAGGCGTCTACCAGTTTTTCAGCAAATAAATTCTTGTATTCCTCGTTTTCATTGAATTCCTTCGTTCCATATTCCACAATGCAGCGATAATCGTACTGTCGAAGCTGGCCGATCAGCGAGGAAGTTATATTTTGAACATATGGATCAAAGCCGTTCAAAGCGTGCGAGGAAAGAATAATTCCTACTATTTTGGAGCGTTTTGCTGACAGGCCTTTTGCCAGACGATTGGGACGATATCCAAGTTCATTAGCTACTTTAAGAATTCTATTTTGAGTGTCAGCGCTGATTCCCTTCTTTCGCCATTGTCCGCGCAGGACGTCTGAAACCGTAGGCTGAGATACCCCGGCAAGACGTGCCACCTGTTTCATTGTTACAAACTTTTCCATATAGACCTATATAACCATATCCTATAGGTATAGGGATCGATTTGCAAGTTTTTTGGTTCTGGAAGTCACCTGCGAACAACAATCAGCCAACCCGCATACTTGTGGATTCAGTAATTCATCGGCAACGATTTTACGTAACTGTTGTAAACCATCGAAAAACGGATTTTTCAGGCCCATAACGCTACCAGAAACCGATTTTTAGTCCATCCAATCGCCGACATGATCAGGAACAGGTATGTTGCAGGCTCAGGAACTATAGTTAGAAGCGTTTGGGAACCGTTCAAGGCGTACATACCCGCAAAATCCACCGAAATGCGGTCCTGGTTGAATGTCACCCGGGAAGCGTTGAGACCTTGAATGGTGGATCTGAGC
>CAYMXC010000060.1:0-4112 GCA_964394135.1 uncultured Phycisphaerae bacterium | reverse complement strand
CGCAAGGGATCCAGCTAAGTCGTAAAAGCGAATGCCGTTAAAATAGCCATCGACAAAATAACCATCGGACAGCTGCACTATTCTGATTTGATTGTCATTGACGTCGATGTCCCAGAAGCTGGTGGACGGGAAATTCCGGGCCTCCACGCCGGGATCGGTAACTATAACGTCCCGCGTGATGACATTGGGGAGTGTACCCCATTGGCGTTGAAGACGAATGGAATGGCCAATAAAACTACCCTGGACCGACGCAATTTCTCCCAGCCCCAGACTCAGAACCACTACCACGTAACACATGCGTTTCATTGTATGCCCCTTTCATCGAGAAGATTTTATTCCGCGGATCGAGACCTTCCCGACCCTATGTTTCACTTATATCTACACGAGCTTTTCCACCAGGCTGCGCGAAATATTTCGCTAAGAAAAGAGTCGGATTTATTTCCACTGAAGCAGGATTTCAGTGACGTTGTCATGTCCACCGGCCTGATTGGCTGCATCCGTCAGGGTCCGGCAGGCATCTTGAGGATCAGAATGCTTTAGCAACAGGTCCGCAATGACTTCATCAGGCAACATGCATGTCAGGCCGTCGGTGCATAAAAGGAGGCGATCATCCGGTTCGATGGAGATTGTTTGAACATCAGGATAAAGTGTTCCCTCCATCCCCATATGCCGTGTGAGTTGGCCGCGAGCGGGATGGAATTTTGCAGCTTCCGGAGTGATATCACCAGCGCGAAGCATGAGGCTGATAATGGAATGATCCTCTGTCAACCTGATCAATTTGTTCTTTCGAAACAGATAGGCTCGACTGTCACCGGCATGGGCGATATGGGCTATATTTTTTTGAATAAATGCCAAGACAAGGGTAGCTCCCATGCCGAACAGGTCCTGCTGCCGGAGGCTTTGGGCTTGTAACTGTTCACTGAGCCGAGTGATTTCCCGCCGGAGCCAGTAACGAATCACCCGTGCACTGGCCATATTGATTTTTGTAAAACGACTTGCCAGCATTCTGGGCAAAACCTCGACGACAACTTTGGCAGCCAAGGCCCCTGCCTGGTGTCCGCCCATGCCATCGGCGACGATGAAAACCCCCATCGCCGGATCGCCAAACACAGCATCCTGATTTTCGTCTCGAATCCTGCCGAGATCACTGGCGTAACCCCAATGAAAGCAGAAATTGCTGATACCGATGTGGTCGGATTTCTGCATTAATTATCACCTTCGTTTTTTCAAAAACTTTCAGGAGGCGAGGAGGAACCATGAAGGGTTGCCGCCATTTCCTCTAATTTTGCGGCTACACTTTTCGAATGAATCCAGCCGAAACCGGCATTTTCCAGCGTCCGAAGCAAATCCTCGTAATCGCTTTTATTCCACACGGCTCGCCCCGTGGGAGTCAAGGCTTTGATCACATCCTCATCGGAAGGTGCCTGGTCCCGAGGAAAAAAAGTTGGGCAAAGTCGATGACAGTTCAGAAACGCTTCAAACCAGGGTTTAGCCGCTTCATCCCAATCGGCCCAGCCGGGAAACTCATAGTTCCAGTCTAATTCCCAGACTCGAAGAGTGCTGTCGGCACTGGATGACACCAACCACCGACAATCAGAGCTCATGTTCAAGGAAGTGATGATACCCAGATGCCCTTGCAAAGTTTTCAGACATCGACCATCGGACAAGTCCCACAGTCGAATCGTTTTATCAGTGCCGCCCGACGCCGCCCAACGGCCGTCCGAACTGATACAAATAGAACTGACATAGTCTTGATGTCCGGTAAAAGTTTGACGGCATTGGCCCGTGAAAATATCCCATAATCGCAGAGTTTTATCATCGCTTGCAGAAACGGCGTAGCGGCCGTTGGGCGTGAAGTCCACAGCTCGGACATAATCCGTATGGCCTTCAAATAGTCGGACACATTTTCCGGTTGCTGCTTCCCACAACCGAACCGTCTTGTCTTGGCTTGCGGATAAAGCCCAGCGACCATCCATATTCCAGCAGATGGCCGTTACACCGGCTGTATGTCCCTCAAATTGTCTCCATTTTCTACCTGTCGCCAAATTCCACAATTGGATTATATATTGTCCAACCGGTCCGCCGGAAAGGCACCATCGTCCATCGGGGCTGATGCACGCAATATTCCCCCAATCCACGATTTTATTTCTATCAATAATGTCTCGACGCGCCTCATTAGTCAAATCGACGAGTTTAGGCAAAAAAGTGTTTCCAAGGAGCAGCCAGCGACCGTCTCGGCTTAGGCTCAGGGATTCAATAGACGAAGAATCACCCGTAGCCAGCGTCTTAATGTGCTGTCCGGTTTCAATGTCCCAAACGCGAATTGAATAATCCAGGCTGGATGAGATAATACGGCGATCATCGTGAGTTATTATGGAAGCATCCACTCTGTGGGTATGTCCGCGAAGTTCGTGGACCAGCCATGCATTCTCCAATCCGGTACGTCGACAACGTGTTCCTACCATTCGCCACAGGTGCAGAAGGTCAGGATTTCGTTCATAACCGGCCAGGGCACGTATTGAAGTCATTTTGCTTAAGGCTTCTCCAGGTCGATCCTGATTCATGGCCAAACGGACCTCGTTCATTGTTTTGCGCACACTATCGGCGGTTTCAACAAGCTGCATCGTGCTTTTAGGTCTTGAGATTACAAAGTCCGCCTGTGGACCAGGGGTAAACAATTTCCATATTCGCATGGTTTTGTCCATACTCCCAGACAAAGCCCATTTGCCATTTTCGCAGATTTTAACACAGGTAACCATATCGGTATGACCCGTGAAAGTTCTCATGCATCTGCCGGAAGACACATTCCACAGCCGGATGGTTCCGTCATAGCTGCCCGATACGATATTCCGACTATCGGGGCTTATACAAACGGAACTGACGCAGGAATCATGCCCCTTCAAAATGCGTATGCACTTCCCCACTTGTAAATCCCACAAACGAATCGTTTGATCATAACCTCCCGAAACCGCCCATCGGCCATCGGGACTCATGGCCACCGAATTTACACCAAGACCTGTATGTCCTTTAAGGCGTATCAAACATTCCCCGGTATCCAAATCCCAGAGTTTGACGTCATTGTCGTTACTTCCGGAAAGGATTCTTCGGCCATCGGGACTAAGACAGATAGTTTTTATGGGGTACGGTTGAATGGGGTCCATCATAACACGAAGGCATTGGTTATCTGCAGTATCCCATAATTGGATCTTCCCGTCGGTGCCTCCTAAAAGCACATAGCGACCTCCGGGGCAAAAAATGGTACACGGCACTTCGCGATTTTGGTCGGGGAAAGTCCCTTGACACTGGCCGGTATTCAAATCCCAAAGTTGAATATGATTTTTCCCTAAGAAGCCGTAAGAGCTTGATATCCCTATCTTTCCATCTGGAGCAAATACTACACAATTTATGACCGGAGAACCGGCCTGGAATTCTCGGATCACCTGCCCCGCAGTCAAGTCCCAAAGGTAAATGGTTTTATTCGTATCGCACGACAAGACCCAACGGCCATCGGAACTGATGTCAAGGGAGCGGATGCCGTCTTTATGACCTTCAATAATTTTCAGATTTCTGGTCCAGGTTTTCAGTCCTTCTTCGATTATCTGCAATGCCGCTGCCACATTTGGCATATTTTCATTTCTTTTCGTTGAAACAAGAACATTTCGAGCAGATTCCGCGTCACCGCGTTCCATGTGGATGTTAGCCAGAAGTAAATCGCCTCTTGATTTATCGAAAGCGTCTTTATTGATGTCTTCAAGACCTTTAACCAATGCGTCATCGGTCATTCGGCCCGATCGCCAGAGAAGCAGCCCACGATTATACCCAACTTCAAGGTGGCGGGGATCGAATTGGGCAGCCTGATCAAGAAATACCTCAGCTTGCTTCTGTTGTCCCAAATCGAACATGGAAACCGCCCGGTTGTTGAGACCATCGGCAAGCAGATCTGTCGGCATGGTTTTCTGTCGCGGATATTCCCGCCGGGTAATATTCCGATAGATATCGCACAGCGTCTTGCTTATATCATCCATAGAAGCAGGCCGTTTTTCCGGATCGTGCTGAACACAATCCTGGATCACTCGGGCTAGTGGGGCAGGCATACGGGTAACATCCGTATT
>CAYMXC010000059.1:0-10558 GCA_964394135.1 uncultured Phycisphaerae bacterium | reverse complement strand
CAGTTGAGTAAGGCGAGCCAGATATTCGACATCGAGATAATTTGAAGTAAGCCACGCAATTTTGGGGTATTCGTAAAATGGCCGTTGCTGAGCCAACTCGGTCAGTCGACTCAGCAACGGATTATGAACCTGATGAAACATGTTTTTTCAGGCGATATTGGAAAGTCGCCATATGCTCCAGGATTTATTTTAACATCGGCATCGCTTTTCCGGATTTGATGCTGGCGAGTTCGGTTTCGACGAGTTTGAGGCTTTCAAGCGAACTCTTGGCGGTGATCACATCGGGTTTTTTGTTTTTCAGGATGCAATCGACGAAATATTCCAGTTCGCGACTCCAGCCGGTGCCCGCTGGCAGTTTTGGGATAATTTCCTTGCCTGTGTCGGTATAGATGGTCAGCGGTTTGCCGGAACCCATGTCGTACAGGAACGTCGCCTTTTCGGTGCGGATGCAAAATTCCATATTGAAGGGGAAGGGGTTGTGATAGGCCCAGCCTCCGATGATATTGACATGAAGATTTCCCGGATATTCATATCCGGAGTGAACGGCATCGATGCCGCCTGATGGACCCTTTGTGCCCCAGGCCCAGACTTTTTTGGGTTTGCCGCAAAGATAGAGTGCGAAGTCTACATCGTGAATGTGCAGATCGAGAATTCCGCCGCCGCTGCGTGCGTAATTCATGAACCAGTTTTGGTCGGCGTAGCGAGGCGGATTTGCCACGCGGCGAAGGAACACTTCGCGGAGTTTGCCGTATTTTCCACTTTTGACCATATCGTAAGTCATCTGATACTCCGGCCAAAAACGGATGCAGTGGCCGACCATGAAGAATTTTTTCATTCGGGCGACCGCCTTGACGATATCCTCACCCTCCTTTACAGTGCGGGCCATGGGCTTTTCAAGGAAGACGTGCTTACCGGCCTTGATTGCCGCGATGGCAAATTTAGCATGCAGATCGGTCGGCATGCAGATATCGACCATTTCCACATCGGGGTCAGCGATCAAGTCCATCGGATCGTTATACGTTTTAATACCGGTCAAATCTTCTTTTCCCCGGTTTTTCCCGCCAATATTTCCGCCAATGCTTCCCCAATCGCCGCTGAGCCGATCTTTACGATAATCAGCAATCGCGACGATTTTTACATTGGGATTGCTCTTATGAATCTGATAGTGAGTAAAACCCATGAAACCTATTCCGATTACTCCAACTTTTACCATTTGATATCTCCTAGAAAACTGGTGTTGACTTTTCCTCATCATCAGGCGACATTAGTCTTTAGGAACATGGTCATATTATAGTAGTCCCAAACTTTTATGCAAGCGAACAAATTGCCGACAACATCGATCACATTTACGATATCACCCTCCCGTTGGGCGGCATGTAAAGTTCTCGGGCGATTTTGGCCCGGGGTCTATCTTTCAGCCATCGGCGGACTGCGTTTTCGACAACAGAGCGAAAAACCGGCTTTGCCGGGAACCGACTGGGTCAGATGCCGAACCGTTCTGGGCGGCATCTGCGGAACCGACATGAACATGATCTATATGAAACAGCATCCCGCTTCGCTTCTGCGACAGTTTATTTCCCTGCCGATTTTTCTCGGACATGAAAACGTTTCGCAGATCGAAGAGGTCGGATCGGCGGTGAAGGAATTTTCGCCCGGTCAGCGAGTGGTGATCGATCCGCCGATGGCATGTGCAGCGAGAAAAATCGATCCGCCATGTCCGGCATGTGTAAGCGGTCGGCCGTCGGTGTGTTTGAATTTCGACCGCGGCGTGTTGGGGCCTGCGCTTGGGCTGGGGTATAACAATTTTACGGGCGGCAGCTGGTCCACGACGATTGTCGCTCACGCCAGCCAGATTCACATGCTGCCCGACGAACTCTCCGATGAAGAGGCCATTTTGATCGATCCGCTGGCCTGCAGTCTTCATGCCGTTTTGCGGGATTTGCCAGCGAACAATGAGCGCATTCTCGTTTTCGGGTCCGGCATCATCGCATTGGGCGTCATTCTCGCTATCCGCGCATTGGAATTGCCTGTGAAGATCACCGCCACGGTGCGGTATCCGTTCCAGGCAGAGCTGGCAGAGCGGTGCGGCGCCGATAATGTTGTTTTCTGGAAACGCAGTGAGATCGAAAGTGCAATGAAGGAACTGGCTGAACTGTCGGGGGCACGAAATCTTGTCGGATCTATGAAGATGCGATTTTTTCAGGGCGGGTTCGATCGGCTTTACGATTGCACTGGCAGGATTGGCGGGCTGGTGGAAGCGATGCGGATGCTGAAGCCTGGGGGACGACTGATCGTCAGCGGGACTCCACAACTGGGATTGATCGATACGACCAGTCTGTGGTTTCGCGAACTGACGATGATTGGGGCAACGGGCCGGGCGGTTGAAACTCTGCCGGGCGAAAGTGAACCGCGACACGATTACGAACACATCATTGGACTGATCCTGAGAAAAAAAATCAATTTGGCCCCCCTTCCGGTGACGTTGTATCGGCCGGAAGAGTATCGCAGGGCTTTTGGTGATTTGCAGAACAGGGGAAAGACTAAAATCATCAAATCGGCATTTGATTTTCGGTTTTAGCTAAAGCGATCGCTTTTGGAAAACCGATCGATTATTGAAACGACATTTTTTCACAGGCAGGCCAGAAATAGAGTGATCGAGCGGGAAAACAGAAAGGCGTTTAATCGTGAAATGCATCTTCTCCGGGCGGTCGGCATCATTCTCGTCGTGCTAGGTCACTGCTTGGACCCTTTTCTTTCAGTTCGCGGCATGCAGGCGGCCAAGGATATCATTTACTCATTTCACATGCCCCTGTTTTTTTTTATCTCCGGATTTTTCGGCATGAAGTATTTTATCACTCCGCCACAAAAACATTTTGAAATCGCCACCGGCCAGTTCAAGCGACTCATGGTCGTTTATTTTTTCTGTTCAGCGATGGTTATCCCACTGAAATTTTTGTTTAATCGCTTCGCCGACCGGCCCATTGTATTGACGAATCTATGCCACGATCTGATCTTCTATCCCGATCGAAATCCCATGATCATCCTGTGGTTTTTGTTTACGCTTTTTCTGATCCAGATGATTTTTCTGGCTTTTAATTCTCTTCTGAAGATCGATTATCGAAATCCGTGGACGGTACTCGCAATGTTTGCCGGATTGTTTTATCTGCACCTGCACTGGACGGCGATGCCGGAGATTTTCGATCTTCACAAATGCGCGTTTTTCAGTGTCTTCTTTTTTCTCGGTTTTATCGCCAGCGTTCATTATGAAGCGATCCGGTCGATGCTTTGGCGATGCCGATTTGCCGGAATGATCCTGCCGGCGGCGTTCATCGTGTACCCACATATCAAAACAGTTTGGGCGGCGTCTTTCATCTACGCCGGGCTCGGCACGATTATGGCATGGATGGCTGCTTCGACAATTTACGATTCACAAAATCGCTTTACGCGGGCACTCCTGATCATCGGCGATTATGCTTTCGCCATTTATTTGTATCATTATTTTTTTATCATCGGGATGAAAATCCTTCTGATGCAAATTCTGCATATACAATCGCCGGCTGTTCTGATCCCACTTTTTATTTTCGGTCTGGTGTGTCCGATTCTGCTCGCAAAATATCTGCTGATGAAAAATGCCGTCCTTCGCGGTTTGGCTCTAGGAAACTGGCGGGGCAGGCAGTAAAGATACAGCGATGTGCTGATCGACTAGGGAACAAGGAGCGAATTGGAATTTTTATCCTTTACGCGTGTGATCGGTTCGATCGAAACATACAGCATGCCTTTGTTTGCACGAAGATGAGTGATGCGAAAATCATAACTGCCGTGAGGATAGCGAAAACGATTGGGGCATTGCCCTTTATCCAGTATCTGCTGAATTTCGGGAGAATATTTGGCAAGTTTGCC
Organism: uncultured Phycisphaerae bacterium; assembly: GCA_964394135.1. Classification (GTDB taxonomy): domain Bacteria; phylum Planctomycetota; class Phycisphaerae; order JAAYCJ01; family JAAYCJ01; genus CAYMXC01. The sequence goes on along the minus strand of CAYMXC010000059.1, from coordinate 6,658 downwards.
GGATAGTTTTTCCATTTTTTCACGAATGATTTTCAAAGGTACTGGGTACAGTCCGATTCTTGCCTTGAGGTCTTCGATGATTAACCAGTCGTGTAGAGGGGTAACGCGAAGCCAGAAACTTGCAAAGGCCTTCTTGCCATCCTGCTCAACAATCGCCCCGACTTTCAGGTAATCGTCGTCGAGCTGAACGGCAGGATTTTCCACACTGGTGGGAATGGCGTCCTTCAGGCGCGGGTCGATAAATCCCATGCCCGCGATGAAACGGTTGATATCCTTGTCTGTAATGGTGAGGGTGAACGGCTTGGGATGCTGCATGCCGTTATTGAAGGTCGAAGTGAGGGCTGTAAAATCATCTCGAATCTGCTGTTGGCTCGATGCAGTTACATGGGCGGGTTCGTACCAGTCGGGCACGTAAATCAATGCCAGATAACCACCCAATGCCAGACCTGCAAGCAGCACAACACTTATGACAATGATGAGTTTTATTTTCATTTTGATCTTCATAGCTGTGGATATACTGACCTTCCGTGTGCGTCGTAAGCCACTATGACGGGAAAATCCTCGACCCAGAGTTCATGGATGGCTTCGGTGCCGAGGTCTTCGTATGCGACGACCTTTGCTTTTTTGATGGTTTTTCCGAGAAGGGCGCCAAGTCCCCCGATAGCGGTGAAGTGAACTGCGTGATAGAGCTGCAGGGCTTCGATCACCTTCGGCCCGCGATAGCCTTTGCCGATCATCGCACGGAGCCCCTGCGCTAGCAGTCGTGGAGAGTAAGCGTCCATCCGCGAACTGGTGGTCGGACCTGCGGACCCGATCGGCCGACCGGGTCTTGCCGGCGTCGGTCCGACGAAGTAGATCACCTGGTCGTGAAGATCGACCGGAAGCGGTTCGCCGCGATCGAGAAGTTCACAGAGGCGCTTGTGGGCCGCATCCCGCCCCGTCAGCATCGTGCCGGTCAACAGAACCTGCTGACCAGCCTCGAGGCTGTCCGCGGTTTCGGAGTCAAAGGGAATCGTCAGTCGTAAAATGGAATTCACCCGTGTATCGTCCTTCGTCCCAAATGGGTATTACATTATTTGTTTCAGGCAAAACTTTCAGCCAGTTCAATCGCCTTGAGCTGACCTTTGGCCTTGTTGATCGTTTCCTGATATTCGTTTTCGGGCACGCTATCGGCCACGATTCCGGCGCCGACCTGGACATAGGCGGTATCGCCCTGCAATACGAGGGTCCGCAGTGCAATGCAAGTGTCCATGTTGCCCGAAAAATCCACATAGCCGACGGCGCCGGCGTACGGGCCGCGTTTTGTCGGTTCGAATTCGTCGATAATCTGCATGGCCCGCACCTTCGGCGCGCCGCTGACCGTACCTACCGGCAACGTCGCCCGCAGGGCATCGAACGCGTTTTTACCAGCCGCCAGTTTACCCTGAACGTTTGAACTTATATGCATGACATGGCTGTAGCGTTCCACCACCATCTCTTCGCTGAGTTTGACCGAACCGAGTTCGGAGACTTTGCCGACATCATTTCGACCCAGGTCCACCAGCATGATGTGCTCGGCACGCTCCTTCGGATCGGCCAGCAATTCCGCCTCAAGTGCGAGATCTTCCTCTTCCGTTTTGCCGCGGGGGCGTGTTCCGGCAAGCGGTCGATTTGTAACGATCCCGTCCTCTACACGGCACATGATCTCCGGACTCGAACCCACCAGCGTACAGGCGGGCGTTTTCATATGGAACATGAAGGGCGACGGATTCACCACACGAAGCGCCCGGTAGATATTGAACGGATCGGCCTGGGTTTTGACCGCCAGCCGCTGAGAAAGCACCAACTGGAAAATGTCGCCTGCGAAAATGTATTCCTTGCATCGCTCGACCGCCCGCTCGAAATCTTCTTTTCGGAAATTGCTGGTGAATTTCAATTTCGGTTCGAGGGCGGTATCGATCTGCGTAGGTTGAAAATCGACCCGGCTGGAAAGTTTGTCCACGAGATATTCGATTCGCTGCACCGCCTGATCGTAGGCCATTCTGGGGCTTTCGCGAACAATGGCGTTGGAAACGACCTTGATCGTCTTGCTGACGTGATCGAAGACGATCATGTCGGGATATAGGCCAAAGCCCAGATCGGGCAGATTTCGATCATCGTGCGGCACGTTGGGCAGTTTTTCATAATAGCGGACCATATCGTATCCGGCGAAGCCCACCAGTCCACCGAGGAATCGCGGCAAACCAGGCAGGTGCACGGGGCGGTATGGAGCAAGAATCTGTTCCAGCAGCTTCAGCGGATCGCGATTTTCTGTTTGCCGAACCTGAAGACCTTCCGTAATCTTAACTTGTGTGCCCCTGGCTTCAAAGATCAGAGTCGGTTCGCAAGACAGGAAAGAATAGCGGGCGATTTTTTCTCCGCCGATCACACTTTCAAGCAGAAACGAATGTGAACTCTTCCGGGCCACGCGGGCATAGGCACTGACGGGAGTGAGGTTGTCCGAAAGAATCTGGCAAAAAACGGGCACGACATTTGCCGAAGTCCCCGCTAATCGCTGGAACTGTTCAAAATCCGGATAGACCTTTAATGATGCCATAAAATATCCTGCCCGATGTAAAAAAACTGGATTCCGGCTCCAATAACATCGGTTCTTTTTACCATCAGGCTTGATGATTTGCAACCAGTTTGCAGGTATCGCGGGCAATGGCCAGTTCTTCGTTGGTTGGAATGACCAGAACAGCGGTTCTGCTATTTTTATCCTCGATCGACGCACCGAATGGATGCAGGACCAGCGATTTATTTTTTTCCCTATCGAAGGTGATTCCGATGTGGTCCAGGCCGGTGAGAATCATTTCACGCATCCGCCAGGCATTTTCTCCGATGCCGCCCGTAAAGACGATGGCATCGAGGTCAGAGACCTGCAAATAATAACCGCCTAGATACTTTTTAACGCGACGGACGAACATCTGCAGCGCAAGCGTTGCCCGGCTGTTGCCGTTATCGGAGGCTTCGAAGACGTCTCGCATATCGCGAGAGACGCCAGAAATTCCCAGCAGACCGCTTTTCTTTTCTATGATTTCGCGAATCTCGTCGAAGGACATACCGGTTTTACCCTGCATGTAGAACAGAATCGCCGGGTCGATGTCGCCGCAGCGAGATCCCATTATCAGACCTTCCAGAGGCGTCAGGCCCATGGATGTATCCACCGCCTTGCCATTTTTCACAGCAGTGATCGAGCAGCCGTTGCCAAGATGCATGGTGATCAGGTTGCACTGATTGAGTGGTTTGCGTAAAAATTCCGCCGCCTGCTGAGATACGTATCGATGGCTGGTGCCGTGAAAACCATATCGCCGTATGCGGTATTTTTCGTACCATTCATAGGGCAGGGCGTATAAAAATGCATCCGGCGCGAGGGTTTGGAAAAAGGCGGTATCGAAGACAGCCACCTGAGGAATTCCGGGAAATATTTCCTGACAGGCCTTGATGCCGGCTAGGTTGGCTGGGTTATGCAGCGGTCCCAATTCACAGCATCGGTCGATTTCTCGGATGACGTCGTCATCGATCACCACGCTTTCCTGATAGGCCTCGGCCGCATGGAGAACGCGGTGTCCGACGCCAGCCAGGTCATCGTTGATCAAATGATGTGCATGGAGATGATCGGCGATTTCAGAGATACCTTTTTTATAATCTTCGATCGGCTTGACAACAGATGCTTTCTTCGAATCTATCTGATGGGTAATCTGGGCATCGGCCGATCCAACGCGCTCGATGAGCCCCTTGGCCAGCTCAGCATTATAGCCGACTTCATCAATCACAAAAAGGCGATACTTGATAGATGAACTTCCGCAATTAATAACCAGAATTTTCATGACAACCTCGTTTTAGTTTTTAATTTTACGCTTTCCATATAAAACCACAGGGGCGGTTTGGAAACCGCCCCAGGGCATCGAGTTTTTATTTACATTCCGCTTCGAGCTTCGCGAAATCCGGCCTCGGCGCGCCGTCCAGACTGATGTTTTTCGCCTGCTTCCTATCCACTGCCTGCATCGCAGTAATGCAGGTTACATTGACGATGTCCTGCCACTTGCAGCCGCGAGATAAGTCGTTAATAGGCATGTCCAATCCCTGCAGGACTGGACCGATGGCGCTGCCCTGAGAAAATCGTTCTGTAAGTTTGTAACCGATATTGCCGGCATCCAAGTCCGGGAAGATGAGCGTATTGGCTTTGCCCGCTACCATCGAACCGGGAGCTTTTTTCATACCGACTTCCGGAACAATGGCCGCGTCCAGCTGCATTTCACCGTCCGACTTTAATTCAGGATACTTCGCCTTGAATAACTTCACGGCGTTACGGACTTTTTCCACTTTTGCATGCTCTGCCGATCCGTAGGTCGAAAAGCTCAAAAAAGCGATCGTCGGCTCTACCTGCAGCAGCAGCTTACAGTGCTGTGCGGCGGAATAGGCGATGTCCACCAACTGTTCAGACGTCGGGTCCGGCACAAAGCCGCAGTCAGAATAGATCAGACTTCCCTTTACGCCAAACTCGGTTCGCGGAGTGACCATCAAAAAGAAACTTGAAATCGTTTTAAGACCCGGGGCAGCCCCGATGCAGAAGATGCCGGATTGAATAACTTTCGGCGTGGGTGAAATCGAACCGGCTACCATGCCGTCGGCGATTCCCGCTTTAACCATCGATGCGCCGAAAAACAAATTATCGCGAACCTGCTTAAGTGCCTGATCCTGAGTGATCCCTTTGTGCTTGCGACGTTCATAGAAGACCGCACCGAATCGCTTTGCCAGCGGGCTGGTCGCGGGGTCCACAATGAGCGCCTCATCTATATTCAAATTCAATTCTTTCGCCCGGCTGCGAATTTTGGCATCGGGCCCCAGCAAAATAAGATTGGCTACGATTTTTTCCTTCAAAACGCCGTCCGCCGCAAAAAGAACGCGGTCGTCCGAAGGCTCCGCCAAGATAATGGTCTGACGGGCCTGTTGCGCCCTGGCGCGAATATCCGCCAGGATGGCCATTCCCGAATTTTGTTCACCGGCCATGACAACCTCCATTTATTATCAATAACCTGTCTATTAAGTAAATGTACTCAAGCATAAAGTAAAGCTAAACAGAATATCTTATAACCAGCTCAAAAAAAAAGCAATTATAAACGCATCAATTATCAGCATTATAATATTAAAACAAAACGCTCGCGGAATCAAATTTTCAATTCCACGAGCCGTTTCGTTGTTTTTATCATCGGCGAATTGTGTTGCCGGACAATCGAGTTAAAATCGTCCGTATTGTTTAGCGGTCTTAATTATTATGGTGATCATGTTTTCTTCCGGCGTTTCACGCGGAACCATCTCGCCTGTACCGAACAGATAACCGTTGAGTAATCTCTCAGAAGCTGTGTAAAAATCAAGCCGGGCGAAGTGTGGGTCATATCGGTTGCTTGTTTCGCCTTTTTACGGCGAAATGTTCTTCCCAGAACCGGTTTTCAAAAATATAACGGGTAAAAAGTTATTCTTTTGACGCAGATGATCGCGTATGGCTACTTTAAAAGGGCCGCTCGGTGGTTCGTTCCGCGAAACATCCCGATGTGATCTCCTTTCTGAGGGATTACTAACTGAGGGCTTACAATGTTGTTTATTTTTGAGTTTACGTGGATAAAAAGAGGCTGAGGTTCTTTTACAAACTCTCAGCCTCGATGCGCCGATCTTTCCGATCTACAATTTTCCCGCTGTTATGTTATTTATGATACGTATGCTACAGCGATCCGGGTGTCTGTTCGGTTTTCGGTTCCGCCGGTGTCAAACTCTTCGGCTCTTCGCGACCGGTTGTCTGAGGTGTAATAATTCGGCCTTGCTTGTTGATATAGTACCACTTGCCGCCGAATAATCCGCTGGTCTTGACACGGGCAATGCCATTGGTGAAATCACCGGCTTCACTGTATGTCGGCTGAATTGCGAAATTGCCGGTTTTGTCGATATATCCCCATTTACCGTTCATGTTGACCCGGGCCAAGTTGTCGGAGAACTGTCCGGCTTCCTCATAACGGGCGGATATCGCATACTTGCCGGTCTTGTCGATGTAGCCCCACTTTCCGCCGAACCATCCACCGGCTTTCACCGGTGCAAGACCTTCGCTGAATTCTGCCGCACGATTGAATTGTGCCTTGATGACCATACGTCCCTGGGTATCGATGTAGCCCCACTTTCCGTTAATTTCGACCGGAGCCAAACCGTCAGAAAACTGACCTGCATTTTCATACTGCATTCCGATCACCTGTTTGCCCGATGTGTTGATATAGCCCCATTTGCCGCCAAGGCCTCCAACTTTCACCGGCGCTAATCCTTCGGAAAAATTACCTACAGCATCATAGGTCATATGGGGGCGTTCCTCACGGGTTATCCCCGCATCCTTTGGCATCGCGACACCGATGTAATTGCCCGACTTATCGATGAACGTCCACTGGTTGGTCATTAACCCGCTCATTCTGACCCGAGCGCGATCGTTGGCAAAATCACCGGCCCAGGCAAATTGCGGATTGATCGCCAGCTTGCCGGTCGGATCGATATAGCCCCACTGGTTGTCGATTTTGACTGCAGCCAGACCGCCAGAGAAATTCCTGGCGTTTGCATACTGAGGTTTGATCACTTCGTTGCCGCTTCGATCGATGAACCC